>JBBRHU010000322.1:0-4227 GCA_038222255.1 Fimbriimonadales bacterium
CGTCGAAGTGTGGATTGGCACTCGTTCATCGAAACGAAGACGATCAGTTAGAAATCGTCTGGCGGCAGATCATCCCGCGAATGGCGCTGATTCCGAAGTTGCATGAGGCCTACGCGGCCAGGCAGTATGAACTCATTATCATTGGCGGCGGAACAACGAGCGACAAGACTGTTGCGGAGATCCGCGACTACATGCCTTCGATGGGCTTACTCGTTGTCGACGAGCACGAAACGACGATCATGGCTCGTGAGCGTTACTGGGAGGTCCACCGTCGGAAGGGTTGGAGGAAGTTGCTTCCCGCTTCGCTTCAGGTTCCACCTGAGCCGGTGGATGACTTCGTTGCCGTCATTCTCGCTGAGCGTGTCCTACACGCGTCGTAAACTTTGTGAGCCGAAATTCCTCCAGTTGGGGTAACACGCTCGGTATATGTCAGCCTCTCGTTTCTCACTGCTAGCATTCGCGCTCGTCGTGGGTGCCCCTTCAGTCCAGGCTCAGTTTGCCACGATGTCCGATCCGATACGTGCGAATGGCTACCTCATGCCCAGCAAATCGATAGCCGAGGCGGTTCTTGCCCCGTGGTACAAGAACGTCACGCCTGGCGCGATGAATGCGCAGAAGACTCACTATCTGGTCACAGAGCGAGACGGGCAGACATCACTTCAGTCACTTGGTCGGCCGCACGTCAATCTAGCTGGGGCGCAGTTCGACACTAAGGGACAACGTGAGCGAGGGGTCAATGCTCGAACCTTCGTGGGCTGCAAAATAGTTAGGCTGGCAGACAAGAAGGAAACGAAGCTACTTATCCCTCCCGGAACACGAATTTCCGATGTGACATGGTCTCCAGACGGTTCGCGTCTTGCATTTTTAGCCCATTTCGATGAAGGCAGCTATCTTTACACCGCCGACCCGCAAACCGGCGCCTCAAGCTTGCTTTACGCGAAGCCTCTCAAGCTCACGCTCGAGACCTCCTATTTCTGGGTCGAGGGTGGCAAGAGCATCATCGCGACGACAAGACCGGCGTCGATGGAGAACCCGCCTAAACCCGCTGACGTTGCGAGTAGTCCGAAGGTTCAGGCGAGCAATGACCGCCCCACATCGATCCGGACCTATCCCAGCTTGTTGCAGTCACCCGAGGACATCCAACTGCTGGAGTTTTTTGCAACCAGCCAACTTGCGAAGATCAACGTTCAAACGGGCAATCTGACCCCGGTCGGCAAGCCGACGATGATCCGAAACATTGATGCCGGTCCAGATGGCAGATCGTTCAGAGTCACGATTGTCCAAAAGCCCTTCAACTACACTCACCCGTTCTCATCGTTCGGGTCTCAAGAAGTGCTCTGGGATGAATCCGGCACCGTGAAATCCACGATCAGCGGTCGGTCCGCATCGCAAAACGCCGCTCCAGCTCCCGCTGCCGGACAAGCTCCTCCCGCAAATTTCGGCAAGCGTCTACTCTCTTGGCGTCCTGACGCAAAGGGTCTGAGCTTCCTGCAAAATGAAGCTCCTGCCGAAGGCGCTTCTGTTACGGCACGCCGCAAAGACAGGGTGATGCAGTGGGTCTACCCCTATGGCGAGAATGACGTGAAGACAATCTACACGTCGGAGACGCCGATCACCAACGTTCGATATTCAGAAGACGCTGACATGCTGTTTGTCAACACCACAGTGGACGGAAAGGACAAGCTCATTCTGGTCAAGGATGGCAAGGTGACGCCCCTAATGGACAACCCCGTCGCGGATCCGAGTGCTCCAGCTGAACGGGCCGACTTTTTGATGAAGGCGAACAAGAATGGCGTCGCTGTCCTGAGATTGACCTCCGATCAGAAGTCTGCTTACCTTTCCGGAAGTCGACGGACCGGTGAGGTGGTCCAGCCTTACATCGATAAGGTTGAACTAGCTACTGCGGCCAAAACTCGAATCTTCGAGGGGAAGGCCGACATGTATGAGACGGCCTCGCTCGTCGACGATGACGGCAAGCAACTCCTCGTTTCCCGTCAATCGTCGAAGCTCCCCGCCGACAGCTACTTTGTCACAACGGCAACCAAGGCAGAACTCAAATTAACGGCAAACGTGGACTACGTGCCTGATTTGACCCAGGCTAAGAAAGAGACATTCACGGTTACTCGAGCCGATGGATTCAAGTTTCAGGTCAAAGTAACCCTCCCGAGCTGGTGGACGAAAGGTTCGCGGTTGCCAGCTTTCTTCTGGTTCTATCCGAACGAGTTCACGAGCCAAGAAGCCTACGATCGGTCGAAGCGTCCTGGAAACAAACACTTGTTTACGCCCGTGTCGGGTGCCAACAAGGCTATCTTCCTTCGCGAGGGTTACGCGCTCGTTGAGCCAGACTGCCCCATCATCGGACCCGCCGGCCGAATGAATGACGAATACGTCCCACAGCTACGAAACAACTTGACGGCAGTGATTGATGAACTTGACAAGCAAGGCTTAATCGACAGAAACAAGTTAGCGCTAGGTGGTCACAGTTACGGAGCGTTTAGCACGGTAAACGCTATGGTCCACACGCCATATTTCAAAGCTGGGATCGCAGGAGACGGTTGCTATAACCGAACCCTCACCCCATTTGGATTCCAGACCGACAGCCGCCCGCTCTGGGAGGCTCGAGATACCTATCTTGAACTCTCTCCTCTCCTCCATGTAGAGCGAATCACCGGCGCATTGCTGATGTACCACGGCATGGAAGACCAGAACATCGGCACTGCTCCCATTAACTCAGAGCGCATGTTTGCCGCCCTCGAGTCGATCGGGAAGGAGTCAGTCCTGTACATGTATCCTTACGAGGACCATGGCCAAATCGCCAAGGAAACAATTCTTGACCAATGGGCAAGGTGGATCGCGTGGCTCGACAAGTATGTAAAGCACCCACACACGCCGCAGTTCCAATTCCTTCGTGATCCAGTGACGACGCCAGTCGGCCCGGGTGCGCGCACAGGCGGAACTGGGACGCGACCGGCTGGTCGTCGCGGAACAGGCACCACGCCTCCTCCGCCGGGACAGTAGTTCGCTTGTGGCGAGGCTAGTCGAAGAGACTAGCCTTGCTACTGAAGAGAATCAGATCCAATGCTCGTCTAAACGGGGCAGGAATCGGTAGTTCGGTTAGGTCGCCGATTGGAATCCACGAAGTTCCTTCGGGAGCTAACTCGCTGGTGTATACGTGGAGGGTGATCTTGTGGTGGGTAACCACGGTTTTCACTTTGCCTCGATAGCCCTCGGTCGGTGGACTTTCTTTGATTGCCGGGACCCACATGCCCGTCCACCACTCTCCTTCGGCGGATTGTCGAAGGCTCACCTTCTCATTCGCGAGTCCAAACACGGCGTTCCATTCGAGTGCGACAGAGTCCTTGCGGGTCTTGGGCTTTGGGAGTTCTTCTGTGCGGCCCGTACGGTTTGCGCTGCAACTCGATCGCCATGGACAGCCGGAGCAGTCGGGGTTCTTAGGAGTACAGACGGTTGCCCCGAGTTCCATAAGCGCTTCGTTCCAATCGCCAGGACTGCTCGCGGGGATTGAGGACTTGGCCCAAGCCCATGCCGCTTGGTGAAGGTCGCCGTCGCTCAGTTCGCAGCCTGTGAGTCGGGCAAAAACACGCTCGACGTTGCCATCCACAAGTGCCACCACCTCACCTGAAGAGATAGAGGCGATCGCAGACGCAGTGTAAGGGCCAACTCCCGGAACTTTCTCCCATTCCTTCGCGGTTAGGGGAAAGCCTTGCGCTGCTACAAATTTCGCCCCCTGCAGAAGCATCCGCGCTCGTCGATAGTAGCCCAGCCCTTGCCACATGGACAAGATTTCCTGCTCTTCGGCGGCTGCAAGTTCTCTCACCGTGGGAAATCGCTCCATCCACGCGAGCCAGTAGGGGATGACCGTGCCGATCTGGGTCTGCTGAGCCATAATCTCGCTCACCCAAATGGCGTACGGATCCTTGGTCTTCCGCCAAGGTAGATCGCGCTTGGCGGCCTCAAACCACTCCAATAGGGCGCGACAATCGAGGGCCGCCACTGGAGGGGATTCCATGCTGGGAGTGTACTATTGATTTCATGCGCGTTGAGGAGTTGCTAAAGACGGCGATTGCGGACGGAGTTTTCCCAGGATGTGCCTTTGCCTACGGAGATGCGCACAAGCACCGCGCCGGCTATGTGGGGCGTCAAATGTATTCATCGAACTCAAAAGAGATTGATGAGAATTCTCTTTGGGACCTTGCCTCGGTTTCA
>JBBRHU010000323.1:0-4214 GCA_038222255.1 Fimbriimonadales bacterium
ACCTTTGCCGACGGCTTCTGGTCCAAGAACCAGCGTGCAAACGAAGCAAGTGGCCGGAAGCTATTCGACTTGTCGTAACGGAGACGGTAGTCCAAATAAGGCTGAAGAAGCGCAGGCTCGGCAAGCATCAGCCCACGAAGCTTGTCAGCGTCGAACGGGTTCATCTTCTCAAAGACCTGACGCATCGATGAGAGGGCATTCACCTTCTCCGAGGTGTTCGATGCTCCGTTGTACAACCGCATGTAGCCACACTGCGCCTCAGGAAACTTGAGCTCCAAAAGGTCGCAACGGGTCAGCCAGTTTTGAGCGTTTTGCTTGAACCGTGTATTGGGAAACTCTCGAAGGAGCGTCTGGAGGTGTCCTCGGGCAAGACGTACTTCCAAACCCGTTGGTACCGGATCTGCGTCTGAGAGGAGTGCACGTGCAGCCATGATCAATGCTGGCTCACGCCGTACACCCCCAAGCATGGCCACGCTCAAAAAGGCTTTCGCCGACTGCTCGCGCTTACCCCGAAACTCCGTTGCCATGCGATACCTGGAGTGAGCTTGCATTGGCCCTTTGCGCTGGGCAAGGCCGAGCAAGATGTTGTTGTTCATCTTTCCATCCTCCCGCGCTGCGGGCACGGCGGAAAGGAAGAGACGGCGGTCTGCGGAATCCGGCATTGACAAGATTTCAACTCGCTCGCGAACAGACTCGCGGTCATCTGCCGGCACATTCCATTGCGGCTCGCCGAGATTTTTGAGTTTCGTGAAGAGATCAAGACAACGCTTGTAGGCTAAGAGCGCAGCGGGGTAATCCTTGGACTTCTCGTACAGCGTGCCTTGAGCAAGAAAGGCGTTTCGCTGGTTCTCGATGCCTTCTGCATCTTGCGAAGGAATATCAGTCGTGTTTGAACTAGGCACCGCGCGGTGGACATTATTGTCCCAGTTTCGAATCTCGAGCGGTGGCGGTGGCGATCCAAAGTCGACGACGGTAGTGTTAAAGTGAACCGTCTCAGTTGGCCCTGACATGCACGCGACCGCAGTCGCTCCAACCACGGCCGATCCACCCACGACCCAATGCCACCGCCGCATCTTCATACAGCTATTGTGTGCTGAAATCGGACTCGAATTGTTCACCAGACTTGGTTTGGACCAGCACTCGCCCGCGCAACTTTGCGCTCGTCGACAGGATTGGGCCAAACCGCACTTTTTCTGAAGGCAAGATGAGCGCGCGCCATGACTCGACACTCTCAAAGCGAACACTGTTACCGGTTGATCGACGCTTTACGCCGTCCATATCTCCTGGCTGAGCTTCCTCCATCAGACCATCTTCGGCCTTGATCTGAATCCGCACCGCCTGGGCATCGACCTTCGAGCCGATCAGATCACCACAGATCACGGTGATCGTGTGTGAGTACAAGGCATCCCCGCTTCCTTCGATTCGGCCGAAAGGGACTCGCTTTGAACTGGTCTGGACCGTCGCCGCGAACTTTGGTGTCTTGCCCTCAAGAGCATTAGCTATCTCGACGAGCGGGACTGCCATCGTATCCTCCTCGTTCGCTAGTCTGTAGAGAAGGAAACCATCGCAGAATGACGTGCCTTTGCGACGTACTTCGTCGATTGCTCGCACAACTTGATCTGCCCGCGTAAGTCGGAAAACCAGCCGGTAGTTCAGCCCCTTGCCGTTTGCCCCCGCTTTGATCGCTTGGAAGACAACGCGCGTTTCGCCACTGACCTCTGAGCGTGACTCAATGCGAAGTCGATCGTGCCGGTAGGCGTCGGGTAACGACAATCCGCGGTAGACCCCCTGAAACACTCCGTTCTCATCATAGAGCAAGCAGTGTCCGTACGCCGGAACTCCGATGCGGTAGGGAACTCGCAGCCCTTCAAGTCGACCAAGTTGGTTCGCGATCTCTTCAAGATGAGAAAGAGGTTGTTCGTCGTGAAGGGTTTTCGGAATGTGGCCCTCGTAGAACTGTGGCGCCCAAAAGTCGAGTTGCTTGAGTAGGTCTTGGAGCCTCGAGTCCTTAATCCAACTCAGCAACCCCGTCGAAGAAAGCGCTGTACCTTTCGGAATTTGCGCTCGCACTTTCGCCATCAGCTGCCCGTATTGAGGGAGTAGCCGCGTTGGACAGTCAAAGTCGACCTGATAACCGACGACAGAATAACCCGCCGCTGCCTTCCGTTGGCGCTCGAAAACCTGAAGGAGGTTTGCGGCATAGTTATCAACCTCAGCTGCTCCGAAGTGACGAATCGCACCGGCGTCAAAGTTTACGACGAGATGAATCTTTGGAACCCAGGAGGAACCGGGAGGAGGGGGAGCGAACTTTTGCAGTAGCCCAGGTTGAAGCGAGGCACCGTCATACGAGACAGTGGCTGCGCGGACGAACAACTCGTCAGCATTGAGCGCTCGGAGTTTCTCGGCTGTCTTCGAAGTCAGAGAAAACGGAGAAGTCCACACCCAAAATCCGAAGTGACTCGGAGTTCGGGCGGGGGTTGCGGGCTTGCACGCACAAACCAATGCCACAACGAGCAAACACGGCGCTCGCAGGGCATTGATTAGGCTCATATACGAAGAATGATGACGAATCCCACTCTTCGGATGAAGGACTAGCTTGTCGTAATGACGTCGCCAGACTTGGACGGTCGCACTGAGGTGGCTTCCATTCCAACTGCCTTTCGGTGCCAGCTTGCGACGTCAGATGGCTTAGATTCACCAGCAGAATGAACCTGTCCAAATCGCGGTCCCCACCCTTTCAGCTTGAGAAACTTCTCCTCGGTCCGGGCCGAGAGTCTCAAAGCGTCGGGTGCATTGAGCGAAGTTGCCAGAACAGCGAGATCGTGGGCAAGAAGCACATTATCAGCATCGTCACTTCGCTCGAGCAGTTCGGCAGAGATCATATAGTCGGGACTGCCTCGAAGGCCACCTGTCTTGTAGAGTTCATGGATCGTTTGAAGACGAGCCTTCTCTCGGGTGTGCAGTTCACTTTCGGTTAGGCTGCCTTCTTGCACCTTCACATAGTCGACGGTGGACTGATCGTGCAGTCTCTGAACAGTCGGGCTAGCCTCAAGGCGATCGATGAGCGCAACCGCTCTCGCGTTCGCACCTGCCCCCGCAGTGATGAGAATGATCGCTCCCCCAATCGCTCCAATGGCGATCGGTAGGGCGAAGTTCAGTAGACTTTTTTTCATGGCTTGATCGGATTCGGACAGTTCCGCCTCCGAACAACAATTACGACCGAGCTCGGTTAAAAAATGACCATCCTCCCCTCTTTTATGAATATTTACTAAAAAACAGGGTCAGCCCTGGAACATATTTCTAAGTTTTGAACTCAAAATGCACAGCTTTCTCCAAGCCCCGTTTAAGAATAGTGAAGAGTGTCCCTAGGCCGATCGACTCGTACATCAAGAATGTCAATGCAGTCGAGGGTTAGGAGTTATCCTCTCGAAGTGCGCGACAAGTTACACTCGAACGTACAGTTCGGCAAATGCGTCCTGAACTCTAACGAGCATTGATGCAGGTCTTTCGATACGAAGTCACGGATATCACCGGTCGCGAGCTGCGTGGCAACATTCAGGCCGCGTCTGAAGATCTTGCCAAGCGGATGCTCACCGATGCCGGTTACAGGATCAGGACGATCGGAAGTCAGAGTGAACCGATTGGTGCTCCACCCCAATCTCGACCGAGGGTTGCGCAGGCAGCTGTCCAATCGAAACCCCTTCACCGGATCGCCCCCGTTCTCAGCTCAAGCCCAGGTTCGGCCCGCCCGAGCGTAGCTGTTGCAAAGACTCGAGAGCCGATCAAGACGCCTTACAGTTCCGAGAAGCAACTTCACCTGATCTTCGCTCAGCTTTCGGAGCTCTACCGGGCGGGTGTCTCGCCGGGAGTCATGTTCAAAGACCTCGCCGATAGGCAGAAACGGTTTGGCTTTGACACCACTTCATGGCTCATCAGCTTCATCTCCGGAATGTGGTTGATGAGCGGCTTCCAGGCAATCCCAAAGGCGATCTCTGCCCACGCAATGGCGGAGGCGCTAAAGGCGATTGGGAGGGAGGTCGAGGAAGGAGTTTCCTTAAGCGACGCTTTTGAGCGCTACCCGTATCTTTTCCCCGAGGATGTCGTTGCAACTGTGCGAGCTGGAGAGGTCGGCGGCTTTCTTCCCGAAGCCCTCGCCGACATCGCCGACCAAAAATTCGCGTCGACGGGAATCAAGACCTCTCTTCGATGGTTCG
>JBBRHU010000324.1:0-4203 GCA_038222255.1 Fimbriimonadales bacterium
CATGCAGGCTCGTGGAGAGCTGGCTGTCAAGCTCTTTTTGAGCGCATCAAAAATCATTGCATCATGAGGCTCAGCACTCGCTCGTTTAGCTTGTATCTCGCTCTCACCAAAGGCCTGGGTGGGAAGTCGATCGTGCGTGTCCTTGCGAGGAACGAGTTGCTTGGTAGGAGTCCGGAGGAATTTTTGAGGCTATCCCCCGAAAGCCATCGGGAAGAATATCGTTTAACCGCCAAGGCGGCAACGAACATCGCGGTGAACCTTGAGACGCGAATTGACGAGCTTCGTGAGATGGAGCAAAAGCTCGAGGGTCTCGGTGTTTCTTGGGTAACAGCGACGGATGCACACTACCCGTCACTCATCGAGGAGATGGATCCTGACCCACCTGGAGTGCTCTTCCTCTACGGAGCCAAGAAGCTGCTGGAGTCGCGAACGGTGTGTGTGCTTGCTTCTCGAAACACTAAGGCCGCCGACCTCGACGTGATTGAGCGGGTTGCGGAGGAGGCGGTGCTTCGCGGAGAAATCATTGTCGCGGGCCATGATCGGCCAGAATATCAACGCGCTGCAATCGTTCCTCTCCGCTGGGGAGCGCCTCGAATCCTCTGCCTCGATCGAGGACTTTACACCGTGCTCGGTGAATCACTTAAAGACGAGCCATTTCGCGCGGCTCGCCTCTGGCGCTACGAATTCGATCCTAAGTCAGATCTTGTGGTGACTCCATTCCCGCCGGAGGCAGGATTCATCGGCGTCAACAATCAAGTAAGGGATCGCCTTGTTGCGTGCCTTTCTAAGAAGCTCTACTTCGCTCAGGTGGCGGAAGGTGGCAACATGTCAAAACTCGCCCGACTCGCGCTTAAGTGCGGGCGTGAAGTTAATGTAAGCGATCGATCACTTAACTATCGCGAACTGCGGGAACTCGGTGCAACAGTGTTCAGCCCTTAGGCTTGGTCACGAGCTTGAGGCTGGTTTTTAGGTGCCGTGCTTTTAGCTCAGCTCCTTTCTTATCTTTGACTTCTCCGGTTGAGATTGCAACCACGGAGAATTTTTCGAACAGTCCGGTCTTGCGTGAGAACACACCCGAACCGTTCCCTGTGAGTTTCGTTCGGACAAACACTTTAGCGTCTGCTTCGTCGACAGGATTTGCGCGGTCATCCTCGTAGCTGGTCAGATCCTGAGTGAGTTCGACTTTCATCAACACACTCTCGTTGGTGATCGACTCGGGAGTGACGCGATAGTGAACCTTGCTACCGCTAAACACCTTGTCAAACTCGTACGACTTCCCTATCGTGACTTCTGATTTCGAAAATTGGATCGGGAGATAACTGACGTCAGGAAATCGCTTGGCGTCGAGGCCAGGAAGATTGACGGGCAACTTCGTGTCAGGCGCATCAGATTCCAAAATCTCACCTGCTCGATTGAATTTGACTGTGGTCTTAGGAAAAAACGCCTTCGCACTCTTCGCATCTAACGGGAGCGGTTTGTCGTTTAGAAGTGCCTTGAGCTTCAGGATCTCGCTGACAGCGACAAGCGGATTCTTGAGATCGAAGACGAGGTCTACGTCCATCTCGACACTCACTTTTGCTTCTCGTCCGCCAAGAATGGGCAGAAATCCATCGAAGTCGACTTGGACACCAACCGACCAGTGACTCCCGAGCATCGGGGCGTAAGCCAAAAGTTCGAGAATCATACGCACAGTTTGACGCAACTTGCCTGTGTAGGATCGTCTAATGAGGGATGGGAGTGGCACTGCCGCCGGGAACGGTTCTGTCTCAGCGTTTCGAAGTCGTCGAGACGTTGGGATCTGGTGGCTTTGGGATCGCTTACCGATGTCGAGACCACAAGCGAGGCGATACCGCCGTCGTCAAGGAACTTGCGCCAACGGGCTCAACACGCGACAAACTGCGACTCAACCTTCCCAGCGCTTCGGCTTTGGTGCTCAAGGCCAAGTTTCAAGAGGAAGCCCGCCGCGTAGCCAAGCTACACACTAGCTCCGTTCCCGATGTTCGTGCGTATTTCGAGGAGAACGGCACCGCTTACTTCGCCGTCGACGACGCGCCAGAAACTCGACCCCTCAGCGACTGGATTGGTCGGATCGAAATCGAAGACTTCCGATTGGTGTGGGGGGCACTTCTCGACGCGCTTGAGGACGTGCACCAGATCGGACTCATCCACCGAGATCTAAAACCTTCCAATATTCTTGTCTTCCCCGACTTCCGAGTTTGGCTCATCGACTTCGGCGCAGCGCGAGAGTGGCATCTTAGCCACAGCCAAACTCAGACCACCACTCACACGCCTGGCTATGCACCGCCGGAACAGCTTGGGGGGCGTTCGAGCCTCACTCCTGCGGCAGACGTCTATGCGCTTTGTGCGACGGCCTACCATGTCTTGACGGGTCGGCTTTTGCCGAGTGCTCCTGCAAGGGCTTCGGGCGATGAAGTTCCTCCGCTAGAGGATCTCCGCCCAGACATAGATCGCTCGCTCGCACTCGCGATAGAGGCGGGTCTTTCCCTTCGAGTGTCGGAGCGGCCCCAGTCCATGGCGGCGCTGAGAGACCTTGAGCTCAGCCAGGCTGTCGACCCGTCTGTATTAGGTTGGCAGGAGATCGACCGGAAGCTCTTGGCATCCAAACAGTTCCGGCGAGATCCGTGGGCTTGTCCTGCTTGCCAGACCCCGCTGAGCAAGCCAAGACCAGGTCGCGAGGGCACCTGCCCCGTCTGCCGCGAAGGTCGTGTCTCGACAAGAAAATTGACTCCGAACCTTTGTCCTTCGTGTAACGAAAGCGTGCTACAACGGCGAGACAACCGCGACCCGGCGGTGATTTGCCCGTCGTGCAAAGTTGGGATTCTGCGCGAAACCGGTGGGCTGTTTCGATCCAAAAAAGAGCTTTCTTGCGGGGAGTGTGGGTTCCACGAGGAAAGACACGCAGGCGGTGTCGGCGAACTTACGTGGATCGAAGCACAAGCACAATCAGGTCGTGCCGATTTCGTTTGGATATGCACCTCCTGTAAAGCCGTCGCGGATGAGTTCGACGATGGCAGGGTCTCATTTGTGAACGGGAAGCTTGCCAATCAAGCGCTCTTTCCCGAGGAGTGGACGAACGTCGCGCACGGCTTGCCACCCGATAGCGGGAACGCAGTCTGCACACACTGTCTCGCAGATTTCTATCGAGATGAGCAATCAATCACTCTACTGAGAGAGAAACTCGATCCGTGGGGAGTCTCGGAAAACCTCATCGGTCGCCGAATTGGCTGGACGCATCTACCCTGGCTTTCGACCGGCAAACAGTCAGCTCATGCGGGCTTGCTCTGTCCGGAATGCCATTCAGAATGGGATGAAACCGCCACTGGCATGTTCGCACTCGTGGTGAGCCGGGCCGGAATCCTCCGGAGATGGCAGGATCATGAGGCGACGATGGAGGAATGGGGGAGACTCGCCGAGGGCCTGCCGCTTCCCGCCGAATGGGCTCGCTGGGAGGAAGCTCTCGCCGATGCTCTTTATCTGGCGTACCTCGAATCCGAAATCGGATTCCGAGATGATCCTGATCTTGCGTGGAGAGGCGATGCTTCGAGCAACGCTTTGGGTGGGTCTGGCCGAATCGAGATTAGGGGCACAAACTTGAGCTACGGAGGATTGCTTAGAAAGACGCAGATCAACTTGCTCGAGTCAGACTCGGTGGTCGGCGAGCGTCATCACCTCACAGTGGAGACCGCTAAGTCGGAGGTCGATTTTGAGATTGAGCCAATGACCTTGGCGATACGCGTCAAGTCGGCGACTGTCGAGCTGAGCTTGACAGCAACGGACCTAGCTCGTAGACTGCGAGCCGCGATGGCGTAGCGGTGTTGAGGGCAACTTTACGTTGTCGGGTGTCGCCGAGGTCACCCGGATCAGACGATCTAGCACGACCTTCACTGACCCAGCAAGCGGGAAGGCGATGATCATTCCTGCGAGGCCGAACAATGCGCCACCACTGAAGATGACGAACATGCTGATGATTGGGTCAAGCCCGACCGCCCCGCCGACGACTCGGGGATAGACCAGAGAGTCGTAGGTGAAGTGGACAACGAAGAAGCAGATCACGAGCACACCACCAAACGACCAAGCGTTTCCAGTGTGGATAAACATATCGCCCGTCTTCCCACTGAGCCCGGTGATGGTCAACAAGATCGTGCTACAGAGCACACCGTTCAGATACGGGATCAAATAAAT
>JBBRHU010000325.1:0-4197 GCA_038222255.1 Fimbriimonadales bacterium
GACTTGCGGTCCTTTGAGCACCTGACTCACTGCGATCGTTAGTTCTTGCACTCCGTAGATCGACTCGTGCGGTTTGAACGATCGCACGGTTCCGAGCACGATGGTTTGGGAGCGGGCAGTGAAGAGGTCGATCGACTCCATGGGTGGGGGAAGCGAGGGGACCATTTGCGCTGTTCCGACGAGCGCGCAAACCATAAGCATTAGAAGCGCAATAACTCGCAGGAATGAAACCATGTTAAGGACATGACGCTTCTAAGTGGTGGATGGCTACGGTCTTTTCGGATAAGCAATGGGCGCTCTTCACTTTGCTCGGCCGGGATAGGCTTCTGAGGTGGATGCTCTGTGTTGGCCTTCTCGCCGGGATTGCAACCTCACCAAAACTCTGGCAAGCGAGCCGCGAATTCCCGATGATCCCCGCTTTGGGCTGGTTTCCAAGGCTTTCTCAATCCGTCACCGTGCTGCTTCTGGTGGTCTTGGTGCTGAGCGTGTTGGGGATAGCAATCTTTCCACGAGTTGGAGGGGCATTCTTGGCGCTATTCTCGTCGCTGACCCTGCTCATTCTGTTTGACGTCAACCGACTTCAGCCGTGGGTCTATGAATATGCGCTTATGCTCCTAGCGCTCGCCGTCAGTAGGCCAGACGTAGGTCCGAAACTCTGCGCGGTGATACTTGTGGCGCTTTACTTTTGGAGCGGTGTTCAGAAAGCCAATCTGCTCTTTGGATTGGAAGTCTTCCCGCAAGTGATTCAGCCCCTTGGTGACTCGCTCAAACCAACTTGGTTTCTCGTTCCAATCATCGAGGTGGCAATCGCGATCGGGTTGTTCATTCCTCGGACTCGCGTAATCGCAGTTTGGGGCGCGGTGATGATGCACGTCGTGCTCTTGGGGCTTCTCGGTCCGTTTGGGAAGAACTTCAACTCCGTGATATGGCCGTGGAACTTGACGATGATTGGCCTGGTGCTTTGTTGCTTTCTTCGTGAGAAGGAGCCCATTCTCCGCGCAAGTTGGTGTAAGTGGCCAGCGAAGGGAATCGTCGTGTTGGCGGGAGTCATGCCAGCCTTCAACTTTCTGGGCTACTGGCCCGATGCCCTAGCTGCTTCGCTGTATTCTGGTCGGGCGAGGGCGGTTTGGGTTTATGTATCCGACAACGCGACGGCCGCAATCACGAAGAAGTACGCACTGGCCGAAGGAGTTCTCGTTCCTGAAGACTCCGGGAGATCACGCTTAGATGTGCTCGCTTGGTCGATGTCGAGCTTGAACGTGCCGTTTTATGCTTCGCGATTTTCGGTGAATGCGCTCGCAGAACATTTGACCGAGCTCGGAGTCCCCAGAACTGAGCGGCTGATCCTCTGGAGCGACCCGGTGTCGCCGGGGACAACGGTTCGAACCTACACCGAAGTGGAAGGCTCGCGCCTCGAACAATCAAAGACTGAGATGTGAGTCCTTGCCAGGGCAAGTGCCCTGACAAGGATGAGATCAACGTTTGATTGTCTACTTATCGAGAGCGAGTATCCACGGATACCTTGGCCCAACGAGCTTCAGCGATTTCAATTTCTGGTCAGCTCCGATAGTGAATACAAGGCGAGTAGTGATCGACTCACCATCTTCAATGGTGCTGGTCGTGACCTCCGTTGTGCTGGACTTCTTGACGATGGACGTCAATGCCACACTGTCGCCGTCGGCGTCTATCGCAACTGACTCCCCCAAGATGCTGTCGTAGTAGTTGACCTGTTTGCCATACCCATTTTTTGTCGTGAGCGTCACCACGAGGAATTTTTTGCCCTCGCCAGGATCTAGCTGGTCGCTTAATTTGCCAACAGTTTCAACCTTCTCTACGATGTAGGTGTAGTAGCCAGAATAGAACGGTTTGCCGACGGTGACCTTTCCGTACTTTGTGGCAATGGCGCCGTTGGCCGGATCGGCAACGTCGCTGGGCAGCGGTGTGATCACGTTCGTCGGGTCCGCTTCCTTATCCGTCCCCGCAATGAGGTAGCGAAGAACCTCTTCCTTCTTGCCGAGCCGAGGCTGGTTCACCATTATTTTTGTGATGACGGCGTCCAAGGGAACCTCAAACGCAACTTGGAGAGGATCGTTGAGTCCGACTTGCCCGAGCCCCTGACCAGGCTTGAGATTGATGTAGAGTTCTCGGCACTTGTAGCTCTTGAGTTGAATCTCGCCGTTGTAAACCTTCCCAGTCGAATCGATGATCGAGAAGAGATCGATGTTCATCCGATCATTCGCTTCAGGCCGGGCGTTTTTGAATGCGACATCAAGCACGACAAGCTTTGTGTCTCGCCCATTGAGTTTTCCACCGTAGCTCGTGAATGGCTCGACGGTGTACTTGGCCTTCAATATCTGCAAGTTGTAGCCAGGATTCATCGTGTAGATTTCGCCAAATTTGACAAGTCCACCCGTGAGCTGGTTCTGGCCCTTGGTCTCGTTTTTCTGAGGTTTCGCTGGTGGCGTTTTCTTTTTCTGAGCAAAACCAGGGACAGTGAGAACCATCAGGATGCCGAGGATGACGACAGGACTAAGCGTCCGTTGGAAGGTTGTTCGGCCATTCATTAACCAACAGTATCTGTGTGAAATTGACGAATTGCAAATTCGGCACCCTGGTGGGCTCGTGCCTTACTCCACCAGACAGGGGAATTTGAACCTAGCGACATGCTGTGCTCCTTGCCTCTGGTTTCATCAAATGTGCTGAAAACCCACTTTTAGTGGTTCAAGATTAAAAACGGTGGTATAGAATTAACAGAAGTGCGATATTTCAAGGTGAATCTTGGCGGCCTCGAACCTTGGTTATATGTCCACGAAGGCGACTTATTGGAAGGCGACCTGGGATGGACTCAACCCCCCGACCATTACGCGCTATTCTTCTTTGAGCACGACGGGAACCTCACGATCAACAACCGATTGATCCCCTTTCAACCTGGAAACATTGGATTCATTGCGCCTGGAGCCAAGGTTGCCTTTGACCGAATCGGACAAGGCACTTCTACCACCAAATTAACGTTCGCAATCAAGGCCAGAACGGACTGGGTTTCTGTACCAGCAGTCGCCGATCTAGGCGATTCGACGGAGTTTCGTCGAAACGAGCTTCGAAAGGCAGTGAACAAGCTTCAGTTTTCAATTATGCCACTTTTAGCGTTTGCCTTTAGCGTTATCTGGTCAGTAGCTCAGCCTGATGGGATCCCAACGAAATCTAATTTGATCTCGATTGCGGAGAACTTAATCCTCCAACGGCTTTCGGAGAAGATTGGGATTGGGGAACTTTCAAGAGAGCTAGGCGTCAGTCACGCGCAACTCCTACGGCTCTTTCGAGAGGAGCACGGAAGCACAGTGCAAGAGTTCATTCGTGATCAACGAGTGCAATATGCGCGGTCGCTACTCATTGAGAGCAGTCTCGAAATAAAGGAGGTTGCGATCCGAAGTGGGATTCCCAATTTGCAACATTTTAACAAGCTGATCCGTTATGAGACCGGGCTGTCCCCAAGGGCATTGCGGAAGCAAGCTGAGGTCCGAACTCGGCACTAATTAGTGGTATGAAAAGTGTGCCAGTTTTTGAGAAGACAGTGCAGGGAAGGCGAGAGACCAGCAAAAGGCCCTGCTGGGTTGGCTTTCTGTTCAACCGCTGGCTCATTGCGCGAGACATGTTCGCAGCAACTTACGGGCTGACGCCTTCAATTGAGCGAGGCCCACAAGGGACAACAGGCGTACAAGTGATCATCCCAAGATTTCATGTCCGAAATAGATGTGTCACTGCCAAATAGCTGATATTGGGTTAGGCAAATCCTAACTATCAGAGTCTGAGAGAAACGCCAGATTCGCATGCGTAATCAAAGTGGGCCGAAGGGTGGCGGTAACTTCTATTTTCACATCGTCAGCTGAACGGTCGCCGATTGGGGTGTATATCCGCCGAGTCCTGACTTCCAATCCAGAAATTAGAGAGTCATCTTCCAAGAGGCAAAAAGTTCCCTTATCGACTTGTTCTTGTGTTGGGCGGCATCCGTTGAGGTGCGAGGCATCTGGGATGCGCAATGCGTCAATGAATACCTTGAGGCGATTGTCGAGGTCTCCCTGCTTGCTGAAGATACCTCCCGGGGCCTCTCGTCTGTAAATGATGATCTTGAGGAAGCAATTCAGACTTAGTTCTTTACAGACTAGCGGGAAGAATCGGAAACGTTCCCTTCGAAATTCT
>JBBRHU010000326.1:0-4194 GCA_038222255.1 Fimbriimonadales bacterium
GAAGGTCCTTTTGTTCCTGTCTTTTCGAAGCAGCTCAAATTCTCGAGCGATCTTCGGACAGCGCCGGGCATACTCGCCGGGATGGAGCGTTTCACCCACGCGGAGCCACACCTCACGTCTCAGGGAGAGCTCCTCACCCGCGTTTCGCATGCCATCGAGCAGTCCAAGCACGAGCTTCCGAATGCTCCGTGGCTGACTCTTAAACTTGGTTGGTGATGCGAGGGATACATCACCGTCGCTTAACGCAACCAGCAGCCTTAGCACGTCTGTCGGCGTCTTGAATCGAGCTTCGACAAACTCTTGGCCGAGGTTTGTATTCCGTAGGAGGCTCTGACCAATAAGCGCTAGATTCTCTTTGCAAGGAATCACGTCTGGGAGCAAGCGCGAGATTTCATCGCCGAACGTGCTGATAAACCACTCCACGTCTGCTTGGTCAGCTGTGCTCATCGCTAACCGGCTGCCCGCCATTTGAGAAAAGAGACTCTCGAACCCCTCGACGGTCATCAAATCGAGAAGCTTGCAGGGTGGAGGCTTAAGCAACTTCGCCCTAATCCCTCGCACTGTTCTCGGCAACAGCTTGCCTTCCGACCAGTAGTGAACGAGCGCGTTGAAGTACAACTCCGCCTCGTCCATGTCCATGACCTGCCTCGGGAAGTTGGGATACATAGGGGAATACTCTCGACGGCCCTCCAGCAGTTCTTTGAGAAGCTTCGACAATGAAGTTCCAAGATCGACGATATCAGGAGCATCTAGGCAAGCCAGCGCCTCAACGAGCAAGGGTCCGAACGCATAGCCAAGACCCTCAAGGTTTCGTGACAAGGTCAGAGCCAGGGAGCGGTTCGTACCCGAAGCATCGCCATGGGGCACGCAAACGGCCTGTCGCCGCCGCAAGGCAATTTCCTGGTTGACTCGCGAAAGGTCCATCGAAAAGGCCCGCTGTGATCAGACACCCTACATATCCTGAATTAAGGTTAGAAGGAAGGACACCTATAGCCGCGAGCCGGGTTCAGTATATCGACTCTGGCTCGAAGAGAACTCTCACTTGCGAACACGAGTTGTCTGAAAATAATAGTGGTGGGCCCGGTGGGGTTCGAACCCACGACCAAGCGGTTATGAGCCGCCTGCTCTTACCACTGAGCTACAGGCCCCTATTCGCAAGAGGATACCAGGGAGAAGCATCATGCGTTCCTCTGGTACATTGGCATCATGGTCCCCCTCCTTGGCTTAGTAGATACCGTTTATCACGAGCCACTGCGCCCGCAGTTCCACTTCACGGCGAAGTCAGGGTGGCTAAATGACCCAAACGGCCTCGTTTACTACAAGGGCGAATATCACATGTTCTTTCAGCACAACCCATTCGGGACGAACTGGGGGAATATGACTTGGGGGCACGCTGTAAGCAAAGATCTCCTGCACTGGACTCAGCTCAAAAGCGCGATCGAACCAGATACGGAGGGAACAATCTTCTCCGGCTCGGCCGTCGTCGAACCCGAAACTGGCAAACTGCTCTGCTTCTACACTGCTGCAGGGGGAACGAGTGATGCCTCAAAGGGAAAGCCCTTTACTCAGTGGCTCGCGTCATCGACAGACGGAAGATCCTTCGCCAAGGAAACCAGCGGTCCGGTTGTCAAGCACATCATTAACGAGAACCGAGACCCGAAAGTTGTTTGGGACGCAGATCGCAAACAGTGGGTCATGGCGCTCTACCTAGATGCCAACGACTTTGCCCTGTTCAGTTCGACAGACCTTCTCGCGTGGACCAAGCTCTCATCCGTCAAGCTCGACGGTGCTTCAGAGTGTCCAGACTTTTATCCGATCACCAAAACTCAGTGGGTGTTCACCGCCGCTAACGGTAAGTATCAACTTGGCGCTTTCGATGGCACGATTTTCAAACCTTCGACTGGCGTGATTTCAACCCATTTCGGCAACACGGGCTACGCTGGACAAACCTTCTTCAACGATCCAAAGGGTCGCCGCATCTTCATTTCTTGGCTCAATAATTCCAACTTCCCGAACTGTGCATGGAACCAACAGATGAGTGTGCCGATGGAGGTCAGCCTTGTGACCACTGTCGATGGCCCGAGGCTGAGCTATCGTCCGGTCGACGAACTCCGCAACCTTCGTCTCAAGCGCTTGAACCCCACTCAGGGCACCTACAGCGACCCGGGCGGGCTCTACGATTTCTCTGGCAAGTTTGCGATTCCAAAGGAAGGGGTTCTTTCTATTCAGATCGGAGAGACCAAGGTTGAGTTCAACGCGGAATCCCGCAAGCTCACCGCGCTCGAGAAGTCAGTTGACCTCGATAAGCGAGCGAGGGAGCTTGATCTAAGAATCCTGGTGGACAGAGCAAGCATCGAGATCTTCGCTCAGCAGGGCACGATTCTCATGCCTCTCTTTAAGCTTCAGGATCACGGCACACCTGCGGTGCGAGTGAATACCTCGGGCGCCTGGAAGCCGAACATTGACGTTTGGTCAATGAAGGGCATCTGGTAAGACCCCCACTACTTCGTATTTATGCTGCGAAACCACTCGATCAGCCGTCCTCCAAGCACAGCATAAAGACCGCACGGGACGCCGATCAGAAGGAACCCCGCAATCGACTTGACAATGTCTGGCTTGGCCCGACTACCTGAAAGGAGGACCGGTGCCGGTGCCGAGAACTCCTTGAAGATGTACCAAACGTATGCCAAACAAATGAGGCCCGCGATGCCCCTTCGAATAATCTCGCCGATTGGGCCGCTCAGGCAAGCGACGGCGATCAATAGGCAGAATGCTGCGCATCCATAAATGGCTCCCGGATTGGGAAATGCATCTGGCGAAGAGAATACAGTAGCGGCGAAACCAATGCCGCACAACAGGGCAACAACTGCGATCGTGATCCGAACTCCCGGTGGCATAAGGCCCACATTATATCTTCTGCACCAAAGCTCAGCAGAGAGTGTTAATCGGCGTTATTGAACCATTTGCTCACAAGTTCGCCACCTGATGCCGAGAAGGACCCGCAGTCTTAACCCATCGACACTCTTAATCCTTCCATAATCAAGACTGCCATGGGTGAGCTTCAATACGAATCTGAACTGGACGATCGCCTCAAAGACGAGTGCGGTGTGATAGGCATTCGCTCGCCCGGGCTTGCTGCCGCCGAACTTGCCTTTTTCGGCATGTTTGCACTTCAACATCGTGGCCAAGAGTCAGCTGGCATGGCGGTCAGCGATCGAACAACGGTACGCATGTACAAGGACATGGGGCTGGTAAACCGTGTGTTCACTCCTGACGTAATGGCGAGTCTGGTCGGCGAAATCGCGGTCGGGCACACCCGTTACAGCACCACTGGTCCAAGCGTGGAGCGCAACGCTCAGCCCATCTACTGCCAAAGCCTTGTTGGTGAAGTCGCAGTTGCCCATAACGGCAACCTCATTAATGCCGACGAACTTCGAGAAGAACTAGAAGCACTCGGCGAGCATTTCAATACCACGAGCGACTCCGAAGCGCTTGCGAGGCTGTTCGTTCGCAACCTAGACCAGGGACCCGAAGCAGCGGTCCGCGTGGTTATGGAGCGGTGCAAGGGCGCCTACAGCGTAATCATCCTCACCAAGCACCAGATCATCGGGTTCCGAGATCCTTGGGGAATTCGCCCGCTTACAGCTGGCACGCTTGGAGACGGACA
Source organism: Fimbriimonadales bacterium (assembly GCA_038222255.1). Classification (GTDB taxonomy): domain Bacteria; phylum Armatimonadota; class Fimbriimonadia; order Fimbriimonadales; family Fimbriimonadaceae; genus Fimbriimonas. The sequence goes on from JBBRHU010000326.1 coordinate 3,668, forward strand.
CATGGTCGCAAGCGAAACCTGCGCTTTCAGCCCGATCGGCGGAAAGCCCACCCACGAGATGCTCCCAGGCGAAATGGTCGTGATCGACGACAACGGGATGAAGTTCACTCAGGTCGTGAAGAGCGAAAAGCAAGCCATGTGCTTGTTCGAGTTCATCTACTTTGCCCGTCCGGACAGCCACATGTATGGCAACTTGCTCTACACCGCCCGCGAGCGAATGGGCGAGATTCTAGCTCGGGAGCATCCAGTTGATGCTGATGTGGTGGTACCCGTCCCCGACAGCGGCATTCCCGCCGCACTTGGCTTCTCACGAACGAGTGGCATTCCGTTCACCGAAGGGATGACCAAGAGCCGATACATCCATCGCACGTTTATCCAACCGAGCAAAAACCTGCGCGAGATGGGTGTCCGAATGAAGCTCACGCCGCTCGTCGAGCACATTCGGGGCAAGAAGATCGTGCTCGTTGATGACTCGATCGTTCGTGGAACGACCACGAAGCAGATCGTAAGACTGCTCTTTGAATCTG
>JBBRHU010000327.1:0-4183 GCA_038222255.1 Fimbriimonadales bacterium
CACCACGCCCGCTTGCCCTGTTAAGGAAGTTCTCAAAGCGCAGTGCGAAGAAGTCGTTCTGGATCTCGAAGGAGTGTCCACCGTCCACGTAACGATGACCGCGCAGGTCCGTGCCCGAGAGACAAAGCAAGACGATTTGATCCCAAACGTCAAGCACTGCATTGCTATCGCCTCTGGAAAGGGTGGAGTTGGCAAGAGCACCTGCACCGTGAACCTTGCGATTGCGCTCGCCGAAACCGGCGCTAGAGTTGGCTTGATGGATGCGGACGTCTATGGACCGTCGATCCCGATGATGATGGGAGCTGCCGACGAAAAGCCGTTTACTCGTGGCGGGAAGATCATTCCGATTCAGAGATACGGCATCCACATGATGTCGCTCGGCTTCTTGCTAGAAGAAGGCCAAGCAGTTCTTTGGCGTGGCCCTATGGTTGCTGGGACCGTCAAGCAGCTTCTTGCAGACGTCGAATGGGGTGATCTTGACTACCTACTCGTCGACCTTCCTCCGGGAACAGGAGACGCGCCAATGTCTTTGGCCCAACTCGCGCCGTTGACGGGCGTGGTGATCGTCACGACCCCGCACCACGTGGCCGCAAACATCGCTGGGAAATCCGTCCAGCTTTTCCGTAGGCTCAATGCTCCGATTATGGGCGTGATTGAGAACATGGCCGGCTTTGTTTGTCCAAACTGCGGCGAGGTGAGTCAAATATTCTCCGGCACCACGGGAGAAGAGCTTGCGACAACTCTAAAGGTGCCGTACCTCGGCTCAGTTCCGCTCGACCCGACGATCTCGTCGGCGAGCGACGACGGAGTCCCAGCCATCATCAGCCACCCCGAACGACCTCAGGCTGACTGTTTCCGAGTGATTGCTGGCAAACTCGCACAGCAGGCCTCGATCATGGGTTACGGCCGAAAGGGCGCGGAGAACGCAGAGCCTCCAACCTTTACTCCTGTCGAGTAGTTGAGCGGGCGGTCACCTAACCATCTTTTCGTCGAGCATGGTTCTGAGGCCGCTCCCTTTCGCGGCGCAGAACAACGGATACATCGAGTCCTCACCGCGAATCCAACGTAGGATTTGTAACGGAATCGTTTTCGCTTGATCGGTGATTCCTCCAGCGGCGGGCCACATTTCAATCTCCAACTGAACGGAGTCGCCTTCCGAAGGGCCGGTCGAGAAAACGAGGTCCGCTCCATCGACCGCCTCGGAAATGGAGGTGGTTGCGAGCACCAGGTTTTGCGATTTCAGCGCAAAGCACATCGAACGAAGGAGAAGGTCAAACAAGTCCAAGATCTCCTCGCGGTCATCATGGAGATGAATTTCGAGCGGTCGTTCCCCGAAATAGAGTGCCAAGCTTGCAAGCGCGAGCGGTCCGAGCCGGAGGTCCCCAACCCTCAAGACGGCAACCTTCACCGAATCCACAAGATGCAAGTTACCCGGAGCTTCGGACGGTGCTGCATTCGGTAACATCCCCTTCAATAGATGGACGACTACGATATCGACCGTCCCGACTTGCAAGGGGCGCTGATCAGCCTCGAATTCACTGCGAGCGGACGTATTCAGCAGATGTTCGTGAGCGATCCAAATGGGTCTGACGAATCCGAAGATTTTCAGTTTGTGGCGCCACCCGTTTTGATGGGTGAAGAATCAGTTGAAGACTACTACCCCGGCACGATTCTCCTCGGGGCACGCCTCGACCCGGACGATCCGTGGATCGTCAGCCGAAACGTTGAGGCACGACATTTTGAAGAAAACGACGGGCTGACGGTTGGGTTCGAATATGAATTCCCCTTTCTCGATGAGCTCCGTACGACGGGCCGATTCTACGAAGTGGAATCGGGGCTACCCGCGATTCGCTGGGATGTGGAGATCGCGAACAAGAGCCGCCGATCAGTTGAAATTGGCGAGTTAGGGTTTCCTTTCGCTTTGAACAATGTGCTCGAAGGGTTTGCGAAGACTGAAGAGGGCTTCCACCACATGCACAATGACCGCGTTCATGTGCACAGCTACATCGGTGGCGCGGCGAGTTATCTGTTTGCCCAAAGGCTCCACTCGAAACCGCCCGGGTTGTTGATCTGCCCCGCCGGAGAAAGCCGCTGGGAGTTCACCCACCGCGCTCCTGCTTCCCTCCACACTCCTTTCCGCTGGGACGGTATCCCCATCGTCTACGCCCATAGTCGAGCGACTCGCGAACGAGAGGGCTGGAATGAATGGTTCTGCGGGCACAGTGGCATCATCTTGGAGCCAGGCGACACCCGGACCTATTCCCTGCTCTTTGCTCCCGCCGAGCGGACTCGAATGGATCACCTCAACCAGATCCTCGTCGAGCTCGAGCGACCAGCAATTAGGGTCTATCCCAGTGCAGTTGCGCCGATTGACGTCGGCATTGCGATCGAGATCGCAGGTGCAACCCCAACCCGGTTTGCATCAGACGTAGAGGCAGAACTAGAGACCGATGCGGACGACGAGGGAGGATTTTGCTTCGTCCGGCCTGACTCGCCGGGAGCTGTTCGACTGTGGTTCCAAGACACCAAAGACCGAGAGAGCGAAGTCCAGCTCTACTTCACCGAGCCAATCGCCGACTTAATTCGGAAACGTGCTCGCTGGATCATGGACCACCAATTTGTGAAGTCAAAGGGTGATTTCAACCAAGCGTTCCTCCCCGCAGACAACCGCGCAATGACCCCGGTGACGGACCCCGAGATGTTCTCGCAAGGGTTTGGCGTTACGGCGTGTCTTGCTGACGCTCTGTTTTTGGCCGAGAAGAACACGTTTGATCCAGTCCGCGATGAGATCCTAGCGCTCGATGCGTTTGTTGACGACTTCCTGGAGGAAGTGCTCCAGAATCCCGCCGACGGCAGCGTTGGAAGCGCGCTTAACGACCCGAAAGGCGTCGCAACCCAGTATGGGCGACCCCAGGTCTATCCGCTTGTCTTCAACTTGTACATGTCAATGTCGAGATTAGCGGCTGGATATGGCGAAACGAGGCACGCATCTGACCATTATCTGCGTCGTGCCGGCCGAAGTGCGATTGCATTGTTCAAGCACTCAAGCCGATCTCAATTGCGCGGCACAGGAATCCCCTTGCTGTGCACTCTGCCTGGCCTAATCACGGAACTGAAAAGCGCCAAGATGGAGACTGAAGCGAAGCAGCTTGAAGCTTTGCTTGTTGCCAGAGACAGGGAACTTGCCCGCCGACGCTACCCATTCGGTACAGAACAAGAATGGAGTCTCGCGCCGTTTGAGGAAGCCTTCTACAGCGCGAGACGCCGCCAGGACGAAGAAGCGGAAGATCATTTCCTTCGAATCGCCTACGCCGCACGTTCCCTCTCGCCGAGTTGGTGGTGGTACGGTAGCGACAAGAGATGGGCGACCGAACCTCATCCTAACGGAGATCCTTCGATCATCGATAAGGGAGAACTCGCACTTGGAGGCACGGGAGTTGCTCACTCGCTCCTCTTCTTCGAGCAACTAGACCGAGACTATACAAGTCTTTCTGAGGTGCCCGCACGGCATGCTTTCGGTGGGCTGCTCAGCATATGGACCTTGATTCGGGAGGATGGCGCCGCTGCAGCTTGGTTCTGCCCCGATCCGGCCTCGAAGCAGTCCGGGATGAGTTGGCTGACTGGCGATCTTGGCATCTCGCTTTTCCAATATTTGCGAGGAGTCGCGAGCTGGGTTCTACCCAGTCCGAGCTCTGGCGTGATTACCTTTGGCTGCCACTTTGAAAGTGAGAATGAGGATGGCGTGGACATCTATCGGGTCCGTCCGTGGGATGGCGTTGGACGGAGAGTCGTTATTCGACATCTCGGTCTTGAGGCAGAAGTTCGGAATGCTCGGATCGAAGAACTGAAGGTTGACGCCAGAAAGCGCCACGCCGTGATCTCGCTCCAAAACACGAGTGACAAGGACTTGGTCGCAGAAATCCGCCTCCGAGGGATGTGGGGCCGCCGCTTCGAAGTTTCCGGCGTCGAGCACGAGTCGGAAGATGGCGAGCTTTGTGCAGAAGCGACTGTTCCCGCAGGCTCCGTGACCAAAGTCGAGATTAGCGTTTGTCGATAGCAAAGATGAGTTAAGATGAATCTAACTCATGAGTTCTGCTCCTAGCTATTGGTGGGTGTTGTCGGCCGTGTTCTTCACGATCAACATCCTCTTTTTCGGTGCCCTAATCTTCGTCCTCTTTAAGAT
>JBBRHU010000328.1:0-4182 GCA_038222255.1 Fimbriimonadales bacterium
AAAACTGAGGCAGGTGTCGCGAAAGCTGCAAACTGATTTATGCCCCAACCCACTTCAAAAGTGGGTTGGGGGATATTGATACTTTACTTCGGCAGGAAGCCGAATTCAACTCGACTTGCGCTATTGCCGCCCGTCAAAATTGTGATCGTTGCTGGTTTGAAGTCGGCATCAACCGAGGCTGAGCGAGACACGAACTTATTCGGGTTTCGCTCAGCGAGCGGAAACCACGAGCTCATTACCCGGACTGCGATCGTGTGGCCCTTCTTAAACGTGTGCAGAACGTCGTTCAGCTCAAACGTCACTCGCGTCGGCTGGCCAGGCTTCATTGCCATAGGCTTCTCCCAAGACTCGCGGAACTTGACTTTCATGATCTCGCCCCGGACCATCATCTGGTGACCACCCATAGGGTCGCCGTTCGGCTTCGTTTCCGTTGCGTCCTTCGGATACTCATCGATGATCTGGACGACGAGGTCGGCGTCAGTTCCGGTTGTCGTGATCCAGAAGTCAGCCTTGATCGGACCGGCCACTCTATAATCCTCGGTGAGTGCGGGTAGCCGGAAGATCGCGGTATCCGATCGCCCTTCGAGGAACTTTTGGTCGCGAGCTAGCCAGTCGCCTGGTGCCCGTTTGCTATTTGCGAAGTCCGCGAGATAGGGCGTAGGCTTCGCGGGATCGTAGACGTACTCAGTCTTGCTTGCGGGCTTTGGTGATATCCGGCTAAGAGTGCCCGGGCTGTCGCAGTAAAAACTCTCATGCTTCATGCCATGTGGTGGCCAAAACTCGAACTTCTGCCACTTGTTCGCACCGGTCTCAAAGACGGTGGCTTCTGCAGGAGCGGGAACCGACTGGTCGCCGCGAAGATAGCGCTCGAAGAACGGGAATTCAACGTTCTCCTGATACCACTGACTCGTCTTCTCGCCGAACGCTAGGTCTGCCAACGAAGCACCGCCACTTGGGCTTGCCCACTGACCGTGCGACCAGGGACCCATCACAAGGAAGTTGGCGGTCCCGGGATTCTGCTTTTCGCCAGCACTATACAGTTTGAGAGCACCGTACTGATCCTCTTTGTCGAACAGTCCGCCGACCGTGAGCACCGCACATTTGACATCGCTGAACGACCTCCACAGTGCACGATCCTTCCAGTATTGGTTGTAGGTGTCGTTTTGAATCAGCTCCTTCCAATAAGGCAGTGCGCCCTTGAAGAACTTCCCTTCATAGTTGCTGAGCGCGCCCGCTTTGAGAAAGAAATCGTACGCGCTGAGTCCTTCACGATCAACCTCTGGTCGCTTACCTCCCTTCGGCAGATTGAAGAACTGGATGAAGTCAAAAGTTTCTTGAACGTACATCGCACCGCGGTGGGTGACGTCATCGCCCATAAACCAGTCGTTGACGGGTGCCTGTGGCGATACGGCCTTGAGCGCAGGGTGGTTCCGAATCGCGCCTACTCCAGCGTAGAAACCAGGATAGGAGATGCCCCAAAGACCAACCCGCTTTGAGTTGCTTGGCACGTGGTTGATCAGGTATTCAACCGTGTCGAAGGTGTCTGTGGTCTCGTCGATTCCCGCTTGGCCCTTTGGTCGAGTCGGGCGAACATCGATGAACTCACCTTCGCTTGGACCACGTCCACGCACATCTTGATAGGCGAGAATGTAGCCAGCCTGAGCGATCTTCGGGGTCGATCGTTGGGGCGGCCGCGTTGACGAACCCGCGCCGTAGGGGGTTCGCTCAAGCAAAATCGGGAATGGACCGGTCTTGCCCTTCGGCACAAAGTAGACGGTGTGAAGTTTCACACCATCACGCATCGCGACCATCTCTTCCTTGGCGTCCCAAAGATCCTGCCACCTTGGCCGCGCCTGCTGAGAATGTACCGAGGCACCGGCTAGAAAGAGGAAAGCGAACGGGGCAAGTCGCCAAGAGAGCATGCCTGACTATACACCAGCTTGCCCCCTTACCGTTTCATCTGCAAGCTAGGCTGTGACCACCATGCCTTCCTCGTCCCAAAGGTCTTCCCACCCATCTGCGGTCGGCCACAAAAAGACCTGGCCCTTGATCAGTCTGCACCCTCGGTCAATTTCTCCGAGAGCGGTCATTTCAGAAGTAGAAAGCGGTTCCCCGACGGCTGCATTGAGGCTGCTTTCATATTGGCTTGCCTTGACCGAGAACGGGATGGGAATGTGACCACGCTGGATCGCCCATTTGATCGCAACTTGCGCTGGGAGCAAACCACGATTTGCGGCGATATCTAGTATCGCGGGATCTTCAAGGTCGACCGTGTCTTCCGGAGTTCGATCTCGCTCGGGGCGGCTCGGAGAGCCGAACGGAGAGTATCCGACTGGCTGGATACCTTTTTGAAGAAGGTAAGCGAGGAGATCGGGCTGCTGAAAGTGTGGATGCAATTCGAGCTGATTTGCTGAGGGCCGAATGAAAGCATCTTGGAGCAAAAGTTCAAGCTTCGGGATCGTCATGTTCGATGTGCCGATGTGTCGAACCAAGCCCCGTTCGACGAGAGACTCTAGCTGCCGCCAAGTGTTCATGTATGACTCGTGCACGTACGGCACAGCGTATGGGTCGCGCGAACCAACATCTACCCCGACCGAGTGGTGGTTTGGGAACGGCCAGTGGATCAGGTACATGTCGAGGTAGTCCAGTTGAAGGTCTCTCAACGTATCTTCGCAGCTCGCAACGGCATCCTCGTGCCGGTTGTTCCAGACCTTGCTCGTTACCCAGAGATCCTCTCGGGGCACTCCCGCCCCGATCACCTTCGCTAAGGCACCACCGATTTCACGCTCATTGCCGTATACAGACGCGCAATCCACGTGTCGATAACCATACTGAATCGCTCCTTCCAGCGCAGACGCAATATCGCTCGCAGAATACCTATCTGAGCCGAAGGTTCCTATTCCGATCGCCGGAATGAGATCACCATTTGCAAGAGTCTTAGTGGGAACCGTAGTGGGGTCGATCATGCTTTCACTTCCTCATCAAAAACAACCGCGACCTTACCGCACTGTCCACCTGCCATCAAACGATAGGCGGCGTCCGCTTCCTCAAGGCCAAACCGATGTGTCACCAAATCCTCCGGGTGGATTCCCCATCGACCCAATCGCTCGACAAGCTCCTCCATCAGCCAGATACTCGTCACCCATGATCCATGAATCTTCTTTTGATCGTGAATAATGTCGGGTGACGGTTGGAAAGTGCAGCTTCCCCCCTCCCCGACGAACGCAATGTCGCCCCACTGCCGGGTTCCACGAATCGCGGTCACTCGCCCAGCGTCACTCGCTGAACAATCGATCGCCTTTTCGCACCCGTGGCCTTGAGTGAGATCTTTGATCGCCGACAAGGTGTGTTCGTCTGCGGCGATAACGTGGTCTGCGAGGCCAAGCTTGAGAGCAAGAGCACGTCGTTCTGGTGAAACGTCAGTGCCGATCAATTGATTCGCGCCTAGCTTTTTGGCGAGCATCAACGTCGCGAGGCCGACAGGTCCGAGTCCAGTGACAAGCACCGAATCGTTTCCGTTCACCCCAATCTTTTGTAGCGCTTCGTAGACCGTTCCAAACCCGCAAGCGACTTGCGCCCCATCGGTGTAAGTCAACGAGTCGGGAAGCGCGACGAGGTCTTTCTCTTCTGCGAGGAGGTATTCAGCCATTCCTCCGTCTCGCTGCCAGCCATACGCTCGACGCCAGTTGCTGGTACAGGAAATCATGTATCCGCGTCGGCAGTCGTTGCAGACTCCGCACCCCGAGATGTGATACACCACGACGCGATCCCCTTCCTTGAACCTGCGCAACCCAGGGCCACATGCGATAATTTGCCCTGCGGGCTCGTGCCCGGCGATCATTCCTGGCTGATAGCCTTCTGGACCTTTGCCAAGGTGCTCGCGATAGATGCATCGAATGTCACTCCCGCAGATCGTGGAGGATTTCACCTTGATGAGCACTTCCCCATGTCCAGGAGTGGGAATCGGAAACTCGGCCATTTCGGCGGTGCTGTTCCCCGGGAGAATTACTCCCTTCATCTTCAAAGTACACCCTCAATGCGAATCGCAGCGGCAAGGTCGCTCGGGAAAGAATCTGGCATCATCACCGTTAGATCCTCGCTGGTGAGCAGCCATTTGAGCGGTTCGTCAGTTCCGACGAGGGTGATTGATCTCGGCGGCCTGGCACCTCCGAGACTCTTGAT
>JBBRHU010000329.1:0-4165 GCA_038222255.1 Fimbriimonadales bacterium
GAATCTTGAAGCTGGCGTGACCGTCGGTCCAGCCGTAGTTGCCGCCTTTTCCGAAGGTGTTTCCGGCAAAACTCAGATCAATACCGTTGCACGCGGTGGTCGCGCCATCGAAGTTTGTGGGCTGGACAAGCGACTCGCGAGTCGTCGTCAACTTGCTCTGGAACATCACAAGTTCAGCGGGAATGCTGACGCTTGTCATCGACTTTCGCTGAATGACGCCATTCATGATCCAGGTCGAGTTTCCTGCGCCGGGAGTGTTCGAATAGCCATACGCTGCCGCTGGGTCCTTAGGGGCAGCCGAACTCACCATGAGTTGAAGGCTCTTCATGTAGGGCTGGATGTCTCTTGACCAGACCTGCGGGAATCGGGTGTCCATGTATCCAAGCGGAACAGGGGGCGCAATTGTTGGCGGCCAGTGGTCGTCTGCACCTGCATTCCATGGGATCGGAAAGTTGTTGACGTCGTTATTCTGTCCCGGTGCGACGTCGTCGCTATCGTTGCTGTACATCATTGAAGAAAGAAGAACTTGCTTGACACAGGAAAGGTCGGAAGCTTTCTTTGCGGCAACTTTGGCCTGAGCAAATACGGGGAAAAGAATAGCGGCAAGGATGGCGATGATGGCGATGACCACCAAGAGTTCTATGAGCGTAAAGGCCCTTCGGTTGTTATTCATGTTCTCTCCAGTGAGAATATTCAGCCAGTAGCTGGCTGTTTGGAGATGATCACCCATCTCTCTATTGCATCTTACGACAGAGCATAGGCATTTGAGAATATAGTTTCTTGAGAATTTATTCGAGCCCTGATCAACCGAACGAGAAAAGCAAAATAATAGGCTAAAGTAGGGATCAGTCCCTTTTTAATCGCTTCGCCTTTTTCGGGGGTTCGGCTTGAGGAACTCCGTTATGAGGTTGATCATAGCGAATCCGGAATATAAGCGGCATCTGATAGTTTCCAAATCCTTCGCCAAACAGCGTGAAACCACCCTGGTTCGGGGCGTCGGGTTTCACCCCAATTCGAACCTTTGTGGCCTGCCACGGGTGGATCTTGAGTTCAGATACCTTAACTTTCGAGATATTGACCCCGTCGACAGACGATCCTCGACCGTCAACTTGCCACATCTTCAACATCCCGCACTGGTTCATATTGTCGGGATACCAGGAAGGGTTTAGCTGTCCACGAACGCCACCGAAATCTCCGGGAGAACACCAGCTTCCCACCTCAATATCGTTGATCCAAATCGTCAAATCGGAAGGATAGTCGTTGTTGTATCCCGGCGCTTCAGAACTCACTTCCATCACTAGTTCGATGGAATTGATGCGGGCATCGAGAGGTATTGTGTTCGGGAAATTGTATTCAACCCAGCCACCGGAGGACCACAAGATCTCGGCATGGTATCGCTCGGGCAGGTAGAACGAGAGCGGGCTGTCGATCAGGCCAAGAAGCTTTTCTCGCGTCGCGAGCCCGCACGTCGGAATGATCTCAACGTTTGTGTACATGCCGATGGGGAGCTCCATTTCGGCAACGCCTTCAGACCGCGATCGCATGGAAGGTGCAAGATCAACAACGATTCTTTCATATATCCTGCGGCATCGCTTCTGCATTCCCTGAGGGGCGGCGAGGTAGTCGCTACTGATGAGTCCCGCCTCTTCCAGGATCTGAATGTGTTTGGTAATGCTCGGCTGGCTCAAGCTAAGCGCAGCGCTTAGCTCGAGGATATTCATGTCGCGTTCCGTCAACGCTTCCAAGATTCGGATGCGAGTTTCAGATCCAAGCGCCCGAAAGACCGGCACACTGTCCTTCGCCGTCAGATCGCGGATATTTCGCTGCATAGATTGAAATCCCTCGCTCCAGGGCCTCTCACGACTTCTATGGTATCTCACTGTCCAACATCAGGCAGAGAAGGGACTCTATTCAAAGATATGAATATAATCTCAGATAAGGTCAGGAATGCGCTATTTGAGGGGTTGTGCTTGTCAAACTTAGGACAGCATGAGCAAAGTTGAGTTTTGGTTTGTGACGGGGAGCCAGCACCTTTATGGGCCTGAGACGCTCGCCCAGGTCGGGAAGAATTCGCAAGTCATCGCCGCTTCGCTTAGCGAACGTCTAAAGGAGATCGGCGAGGTCGTTTTCAAGCCAGTGTTGACCGACTCAGATGCCGTCACTCGCTTGGTCAACGAGGCGCAATCCGATCCGAACTGCGCTGGTCTGATCGTCTGGATGCACACCTTTTCCCCTGCAAAGATGTGGATTCGTGGACTCGTGACTCTCCACAAGCCGCTTTGCCACCTGCACACGCAATTCAACAAAGACCTCCCTTGGGAGTCCATCGACATGGACTTCATGAACCTTAACCAGGCTGCTCACGGCGACAGAGAGGCGGGCCATCTTCACGCAAGAATCGGACTAAGACGAAAGGTGCTCGTCGGACATTGGACTTCGCCAAGACTGCTAGGGCAGCTAGAAGCTTGGACTCGAGTCGCCAGTGGATGGCACGACCTCCAGGGCGCGAAGTTCGCCAGATTCGGCGACAACATGCGATACGTCGCTGTCACTGAGGGCGACAAGGTTTCTGCGGAGACACAGTTTGGGTTCTCAGTAAACGGCTATGGGCTGGGTGACCTCGTCCACTACATTCACGCTGTCACGCAATCAAGAGTCGACGCTTTGGTCGCAGAGTACGCCGAGAAGTTTGACGTTGCCAGAGAGTTGCTCCCGGGTGGGGCACGAGCTGAGAGCCTTCGAGATGCCGCTCGCCAGGAAGCCGGGATGCGAGATTTCCTCACGGAAGGTGGGTTCAAGGGCTTTACGACGACGTTTGAAGATCTTCACGGGCTGAACCAACTTCCCGGTTTTGCTTGCCAAAGATTGATGGCGGATGGCTATGGATTTGGCGCTGAGGGCGACTGGAAAACTGCCGCTCTGCTGCGATACGCAAAGTCGGTGACCAAGGGTCAGGCAGGGGGAACTAGCTTTATGGAGGATTACACCTACCATCTCGCCGAAGGTTCTGAGCAAGTTCTTGGTGCGCACATGCTCGAGATTTGTCCGTCAATCGCGAATGCCAAGCCGAGGGTTGAGATCCATCCGCTCGGAATCGGCGGGAAGGACGACCCTGTTCGGTTTGTGTTTAACTCCAAAACTGGCCCCGCGCTGAACGCCTCACTCGTCGACCTCGGCCATCGGTTTAGGCTGATCATTAACACAGTAAAGGCGGTCGAAGTCCCAGACATGCCTAACCTCCCGGTTGCGAGGGCGATGTGGGAAGTCGAACCCAATTTCGCTGATGGGATTGCGGCGTGGATCTACTCAGGTGGAGCCCACCACACGGTCTACAGTTACGACTTGACTGTGGACCAACTCCTGGATTTTGCCGAAATCTCCGGCATCGAGGCGGTACTGATTGATGAGAAGACCGACCTGCGCAACTTCAGAAATGAACTTCGATGGAATGAGGCGGTGTACCGCAGATGAAAACTGACCTACGAACCGAAGTCGCCAAGGCGAATTGGGGATTGCCAAATGCAGGGTTGGTCACAATGCATTCCGGCAATGCGAGCGGCTACGATCCGGAATTCGACATCTTGGTGATCAAGCCCAGCGGAATGGATTACGATGACATCACCCCCGAGAACCTGGTTGCCGTTCGCGTGAGTGATGGAAAGGTCCTGACCGAGGGCGTACGTCCGAGCGTCGATCTGCCCCATCACCTATTCATCTATCGAAACATCCCAGGTGTTCGTGGGGTGATCCACACACACAGCAACTATGCGACAGCTTTTGCTGCGGTGCAACGTCCAATCCCGCTCGTTCTGACCGCGATCGCGGATGAGTTTGGTGACGAGATTCCTTGTGCGCCTTACATCGACAACGAAGACGAGCATATCGGCGAGGCGATCTTAAAATACAAGAATCGCTCACCGTCGATCTTGATGGGGAACCACGGCGTCTTTGCATGGGGTGCTTCTCCGAAGGCTGCCTTGAAAGCTGCGATCATGACTGAAGATGTGGCGAAAACCGTTTGGCTATCGATGCAGATCGGGACACCCATTCCGATTCCGCCAGAAGAGGCGGAGAAATGGTATGACCGCTATCACAATCGCTACGGGCAAGGATAGGCGGATATGACAACACTCACTTTGCATCTCGATCGTCCCGGCCCAAAAGT
>JBBRHU010000330.1:0-4156 GCA_038222255.1 Fimbriimonadales bacterium
TCGTTAGTCATCCACTCAAGGCCGTTCAGGGAAGTTGAATGAGGTGCAAGCGCCTCAGTGAAAGAGATCGGAAGATCCATATATTGAATTCCCGAATCGGGTGGCGTGTTGGTCATCGTGTGCAAGAACTTGCAAGGGACACTCCATTTCACCATGCCATTAACTCGGAGCCGATCTGCTCCATTCTCATGTTCGGACTTCAGAATGAGAGTTCCGGCCTGCAGCGAATACGGGCTGTTGAATCGAGCGACGGGGCCATCAATTTTGAGAGATTCATTCCAGAACACCTTCTTATCCGCACATCCATCTGGAGCGAGGAACCGGTGGGTCAGCGAGTCGCTCACATCAATGTCATGAAGGTCTTCAATTTGGAAGTAGTAGGCGCCGCGACCCTCTGTGGTCAACACTTCTTTCAAGCTATATCCGCGAAAAATTGAATAAATCTTGCCTTTCGCGGTTCGGTTGATATCCCATCTCTCATCGTCGTCCTGAACATGCCGTTCCGCATGACCCTTTACCGTCAGAGTGAAAGTGCCCTCGTAGAGCGGCGGCGTCCAGTCGTGTACAACCATCGGGAAGGAGCGAGTGGAGAAGAGTGTGGTTCGATTCAACATGTCCGGAATCGTCGTCTTGATCATTCCAGGAAGATCGCCGGTAGCTGCGGTAGCCACAGCAGCAAACGCGTCAACAGTGTCTTGGTACAGATTTGCACCCTTGAGTTGAACCTCTACTCCAAGGCGCATTTTTCGGTCGTAGGGGAGTGAATTTTCGGGCATGACCGTTCGCTGTCCGGAAGCCTGAACTCCGATCGTCGTTTTCCCATCGTTATCTGTCTGGCTCGTGTGCTTGATCTGACCGTCCCCCGCTTGGCCCGGGCTCACAAATTGGGATGCCCGATCAAGAACGTTTCCTGGTTCATCGATATGCCAATTGACCTGGGCTCCTGTTACCGCCCCGTGATCTGGAGCAGAGATGTCAACCCCTGTTGCCCAACTCAAACCTCGCGTTGCCTTTGCGAGATCGGCGTTCCCATTGAATGGCACATTAATCTTAATGGTCGTCGAGAGCACTTGGGTATCACCGGCTTGCTTATCCTTTCTCCTCTGCAGTTCAACCTTTTGTGGATCGAGCGAAATCTCCAAGTTGATGAACGTGCTCACAATTTTCGCCCAGGCCCCAATCGTGTTTACGGCATCCGCAAAGCTCACCGCCTTTTCTCCAACCCGCTCGGCGGTTGCGATGAACTGATTAAACACCGTGCTTGAGTAAGCAGCATTCGCATCCATCATCGTGCCGGAATAATCTCGATCATCGGCGGGCGTGGTGATCACTGAGGCGAAAAGAGTCGTCTGTCTCTTTTTCTCGAGGGCCGCAAATGCGTCACCGTAGATGCGACGGTTGATCAAGATGTACTGAACCATGGAGAGCGGATTGTCTTTGTACAATCGCTGATCAGGTGAGCTCATGAGTTCCGCCAGCTCCTGACCGGCGGCAGTCATCACCTCTGCATTGAAATTTTGGAGCGGCACGATTGCCTCCATCGCCTTCAGCCGATCCTTGGTTGAGAGCTTGGGATCGGAGAGCTTTGGACCGAGATCGGCCATCACTCCACCTGCATATGATTGAATTGCGTCGCGGCGACCGGACACCGGCGTGTTTGTGACCATCGATGTGTCGGAGAAGTAAGATTTCCCCGGACCCTGGAACGACTGACCCTGCAAAATCCCCGGCCCCCAGATGCTCCAGCGACTATCTCCGTAAACGCTCAGGCCATCAAGGAATCTAGCAAAGAACGATGTCTCGGGAATTCTGCTCTTAAAGGCGTCACGCCACCCATCAACAATATTGCCGTGAATCATCTGCAGCTTGTCCTGCCCGAACACGGCCGCCAGGGTGTCGCTGCAACTCTTAAACTGTACGCCAGGACCGTCAACTCTAGCATTGAGCATCGCCAGTACCTCTCGCTCTTCGAGGGCGATTCCACACCCTCTATCCTTCAGCGGCGGCACGAGCACCTGCTTTCCCCGACCGATGATCGAAAATCCACAACCTTGTAACGCCGTGATAAGGGCTGGCCCCGCGTCTGGCTGATGCTCCGCAACCTTTCTCGCCAATATATCGGCAGGGTCCGTCAGTTCGCCGGTGGGCATCGGGAGCGGAGCGGGAAGCGACGTGATCGCCCCTTGTCTGGTCAGTAGAGCGCATGCAGCGATTATCACGAGCATGCGAGAAGCTTACAACGCACACCCATTCTTTTGAAGGAGCCTGAGCTTTTAGTTGAGTGAACCGCTGTAAACTCGGCCATGCTTTCTCGCCGTCAATTTCTTGCGGGGTCCGCTGCAGTGAGCGTCGGAGCCTTCCGGAACGACACGATCGCCCGGCTGGTTTCTGCAGAGCCGTCACGAGCAATCACACCGGAAGAAATTGCACAGGATGAGGGTTATTGGCTAAAGGTGCGGGCAGCCTTCGACATCGAAGATTCGTTCCTGTATCTGAACAATGGCGGCATCTGCCCGGCCCCCCGCTCGGTGCGAGCGGCCCAACAAGCTCACATGGATCAAGCGGCAAAAGCTCCCGCCTACTACATCTACCGTAAGCAAGATGGGCGAATCGACGAGGTCCGAAACCGGCTGGCAAAGCTCTTTCAAGCTTCGCCGGACGAGATTGCGGTGATGCCTAACGCGAGCCAGGGATTGTTCACAACGATCATGGGAGTGGCGATGACGCGAGGGGACGTGATTGTCGCGACCTCGCAGGAATATCCTCGAGTGATCACGGCAATCAAACAGCGCGAACGTCGGGACAAGATCTTTCCGAAAATCGTTCAGGTTCCCGGCGTCCCAAAATCAGCTGAGGAACTCCTCCAGCCGATCGCGACTGCGTGTCAATCGAATCCCAAGCTCGTCTGCATCCCTCGTGTCGGCTACCTGAACGGCAACGTTTTCCCTGCCAAAGAAATTGCCGACGTGTGCCGTAAGTCTGGGATACTGTCCCTAGTCGACGGTGCGCACGCGATTGGCCAACTGCCCGATACTGCAACTTCGGTCGGAAGCGACTTCTACGCCTGTTGCCTTCACAAGTGGATTCTTGGCCCAACCGGAACCGGTTTCTTGTATGTGCGCAAAGAACATATTGCCGACCTGTGGCCACTCTATCCGGCCGATGAAAGCCTGGACAAAAACATCCGCAAGTTCGAACAGTTTGGGACGCGAAACCAGGGGATTGCCCTGTCCATTCTGGAGGCACTAGACGCCCACGAGGCGATTGGACAAGAACGCAAATCGGCACGTCTGATCTACCTGCGAAACTATTTGATCAAGGGGCTCACACCCATTCCTGGCCTTGACTTTGGTTCTGCACTCTCGCCCGACCTGGGTCGTGTGCTCCTGGCCGTTCGCCTCAAGAATATTCAGTCAAGTAGTCTCGCTGGCTGGCTAATGACCAAGCACAAGATTTTTGTGACGTCCACGAAAATTGGCTCATTTGACGGGATTCGGGTGACACCACAAATATTCACTACCCCAGCCGAGCTTGATCGACTTATCAAGGCTGTCATGTCTGCCGCCAAAGACGGAATCAATTGAATCTCCAGCGAAGGATTCGATTTGGAGAGGTAGCGACAAGTTGCGCTGGCGTCGAGTGCATTTTTGAGTAGGTAAGATGCAACCTAAATGGTTAGCTTAGCCATCGCATTTGCATTCACCTCAGGAATTTATCGCGCTCCCGAAGACTTTTACCAAGCAGGAGTGCTATCTGAGATCATCAACAAGGGCGCGATCATCGCGCCTGTCTCGAGCGGTTTGCCAATCCGGTTAAAGATCGACAAGGACGGCACGGTCGGCCCAACAGAATTTGATATTTCCGGCGCGGGGCTACCCATGGCGGTACACGTCTCGCTTGAGGATCTCAAATATGCAGCCGGAAAGCTCTCATTCCGCGCGATCGTCATGAACTCTTCGGGAAGCCCCATAGAGGGCGTTCGACTTGACCACACAGGTGTCGCTGAATCGTACATGGCGAAGGACAAGGATGGCAAGGACATCACCTTAGTTCGTTCTCCGGAGGTCAAAGCGACTGCGCCACCCTACTTCGGCGATCTGGCGCCCGCTGAAAAGTCTGACGCAATACCCATGGATGTCGCCGGGCTCAGTATCAA
>JBBRHU010000331.1:0-4145 GCA_038222255.1 Fimbriimonadales bacterium
GACGTCGAAGCGCTTCGAGTCGCCGGTCTTGAGTTTTGCAGTAAGGAAGGCTTTCAAAGGTCCGAGGCGGACGTCACGATTCAGCGTGTTGCGGTTGGGTTAAGTGCGCCGATGAAGCGTGCGTTTGGGGATTTTGGTGCGGCTCCGATTGTTGCACGGGTTCTGCTTGCGGAGCTTGGTGCTTCTCCCGCCGAAGACCTGTACTTCGCCCTCGACTACGACGGTGACTATGCTTCGAGCAGAAAAGTCGGCTTGATCGCTGGAGCATCCTCTATCGCTGAGGGGCTGTTACCAAAGCTCAAAGACGTAGATCCCGCTCTGAGTGCTGGGGCAGCACTTGATGCCGTCAGCCACATCTGGTTGCAAACCGTGTTTGCTGAGGATGAGATGCCGGGCGACCTCATATGCGAGGCGATGATCCTAGAGCGGAATACCCGGCTTGAGAATCGGTTTGTTGATCTGACTCCCGAGCTAGTCTGAATCCTTCATACTTTAGCCCATGGCTGAATTACTCCACACAGCGGTATTTGGCTTGCCACCTGCTCGAGTTGGCAAGGTCCGGGAGGTCATCGACTTAGGGGATGAAGTCTTGATCGTTGCTACCGACCGGATCTCAGCTTTTGATGTTGTGATGGCGAATGGAATCCCGGACAAGGGCCGGATTCTTAACCAGATGAGTGCATTCTGGTTCGAAAAACTTGGCCACCTGTGCCCCCACCACATCATCTCGGTGGACGACGCGGACGTTCAAGCTCGGTGCAAGCGACCCCAGCCCGAACTTGCCGGCCGATCTACGATTGCGAAGAAAGCGACGCCGCTCGTGATTGAGTGCGTAGCACGTGGATACCTCGCAGGTTCGCTATTCAAGGAGTATCGGGCTCAAGGTGGTGAAGTCCACGGCTTCTCACTTCCTTATGGACTTCTTGATGGTTCCCCGCTTCCAGAGCCCATTTTTACTCCTGCAACGAAGGCGACGGTGGGTCACGACGAGAACATTTCATTCGCTCAAGCGGCCGATCTCGTTGGTCGCGAGACCGCAGAATTTGTCCAGCAGAAGACTCTTGAGATCTTTCTCGCCGCGCAACAACACGCTGCGACTGCAGGGATTATCTTGGCTGACACTAAGTTTGAATTTGGAGAAACCGCAGATGGAGTCATTTGGATTGATGAAGCCTTGACCCCCGATTCGTCCCGATATTGGGAAGCGATGCTCTACAAGCCCGGCCAGGCTCAGCAAAGCTTTGACAAACAATTTGTTCGAGATTATCTCGAGACCCTCGACTGGGACAAGCGACCGCCTGGCCCCGTGTTGCCCGAAGACATCGTTCAGAAGACGCGGGCGAAGTATGTTGAAGCATTCGAGCGCATCACCGGTAGAGCCTTCGAGTAATGTTTCTCTTTTACAACCTGCTGCTACCCGTCTTCATGCCGATCTGGTTTCCCCTGATTTGGCTCAAGTCAAAGCGGCGCGCCGAGCAGCCTAACTGGAAGGAGCGCTGTGGTAACTACACACACATCGAATTCGCCAAGGATAAGAAGCGAATCTGGTTCCACGCAGTTTCGGTCGGCGAAGTGCTTGCATCCGCTCCGATTCTGCGAGAACTGCGCAAACAGTTTCCGAAGCATGAGATTGTCCTCTCGGTCACAACCAGTAGCGGGCATCAGGCGGCAAGAGAGAAGGTCTCTGACCTCTTTGACCACCTCGTTTATTTCCCCATCGACGTCCTGCGCTGGCAGATGAGCGCAATGCAAAAGGTGCGCCCAGAGTACGTGCTCGTTATGGAGACCGAACTCTGGATGAACTTCCTCTACTGCGCGAAGATCTATGATGCGAAGACGATGGTCGTCAATGGCCGAATCAGCGACAAGAGTTTTCGCACTTCTCAAAGGCTACGTGGTTATTACAAGACGCTTTTTCAGTGGGTAGATAAAGTTGGTGCTCAGAGCGAGACCGACGCTGAAAGATTTCGCGCCCTTGGGGCCACCAAGGTTGAGGTTCTAGGCAACATCAAGTTTGATCAAGCAGCTGAAGGTCTTGATGCCGACCGTTCCGCTTGGATTAAATCCTTGGGATTTGATCCAACTCGGCTCACGGTAGTCGTCGGTTCAACTCGAGGAGAAGAGGAAGAACGTTGGGTGTTGGACGCTGTCCAAGCTGTCGGGTTGGAACGCCTCAATGTGCTTATCGCCCCGAGGCACATGGAACGGATGCCAGGGTTGGTTGCTGAAATTGAGAAGCGTTCGATCGCTTTCACGAACCGCTCGGAAGGGAAGGGAAGTTCGTTTGTTTTGCTCGACACGTATGGTGAACTGAGCTCAAGCTACTGCGTGGCAGACATTGTGATCATCGGTGGTGGCTTCATGCCGCTTGGTGGCCAGAATCTCATCCAGGCCCTTGCCCACGGCAAGCCAGTCATCCACGGTCCGAATATGACCAACTTTAGAGATGTCACGTCGATGTCACTTCGAGCCGGTGCATCTGAAGCCGTAGAGGGTGCGGAGTTGGGAAAAGCACTCGTGGCACTCGTCGACGACAAGTCAAAGCGGGAACAGATGGGGAAGGCTGCAAAAGCTCTTGTCGCTGCGAGCCTGGGTGCTAGTGCCCGGTATGTGAAGGCGTTGCCTTAACGCAAAAAATCCCTATCTCTTACAGGAGCAGAAGATAGGGATTGAGTGGTTAGCGTGCGACTCGAGCTGCTTTGATACGCTGGAGTGCCCGTTCGATTTCGAGGACCGCATCGGTTGACCCGAGAGTAGAGTCCTCTCCGCGAAGCGACTTACGTGCTTCTTCGAGGGCTTTCTCTTCGGTTGCGATGTCGATGTCAATCGCTCGCTTTGCCTCGTCCGCAAGTACGGACACTCGGCCCGAACTCACTTCGATGAAGCCGCCACCAACATAGACATGGTGTCGATTGTTGGATGGGTCGGTGTATTCCATTACGCCAGGACGAAGTGCCGCGATAAGCGGAACGTGTCCTGCAAGGAGTCCGAAGTAGCCGTCCACGCCCGGAACAACAACAGCGGTCGCATTTTCTTCGACCACTGCTCGATCCGGAGCGACGACTGACAGATGAAACTCTCGTGCCATGAAGGATTACACCGTTGCTGCGATTTTCTTCGCCTTTTCTCGGACGTCGTCAAGACCACCACAGTACAGGAATGCCTGTTCCGGGATGTCGTCAAGGTTACCATCGACGAGTTCCTTGAACGAAGAGACCGTCTCGTCAACCGTGACGTACTTGCCTGGGTTGCCGGTGAACTGCTCCGCGACAAAGTTCGGCTGGCTAAGGAATCGCTCGATCTTTCGAGCTCGGGCAACGACCAGTCGGTCATCGTCACTGAGTTCGTCGATACCGAGAATTGCGATGATGTCTTGAAGTTCCTTGTATCGCTGAAGCGTGACCTGCACTCGTCGAGCGACATCATAGTGAGCCTCACCAACGATGCGCGGGTCGAGGTTCTTCGACGTGGAACCGAGTGAGTCCACAGCCGGGTAGAGACCCTTCGAAGCGATCGCACGGTCGAGGTAGACGTATGCGTCAAGGTGGGCGAAGGTAGTTGCCGGAGCAGGGTCAGAGGGGTCGTCTGCCGGAACGTAGACCGCCTGAACCGAGGTAACTGATCCCTTCTTGGTCGAGGTAATGCGCTCTTGGAGAAGGCCCATTTCCGTCGCAAGTGTGGGCTGGTAGCCGACCGCGCTTGGCATTCGTCCGAGAAGTGCCGAGACCTCGGAACCTGCCTGGACGAAGCGGAAGATGTTGTCGATAAAGATAAGAACGTCAGTTCCGACTTCGTCGCGGAAATATTCGGCCATCGTAAGCGCCGAAAGTGCAACTCGAAGTCGAGCTCCTGGTGGCTCGTTCATCTGACCGAAGACCATTGCCGTTTTGTCGATGACGCGGAGGGTTTCGCCGCTTGCATCCTTAAACGTCGTCTCCTTCATTTCTCGCCAAAGGTCGTTTCCTTCGCGAGTTCGCTCACCAACACCAGCGAACATTGAAACGCCTGACGCTTCAACGGCGATGTTTCTGATGAGCTCTTGAATAAGAACAGTCTTTCCAAGACCTGCTCCACCGAAGAGTCCAATCTTTCCACCCTTGTTAAATGGGATGAGAAGGTCGACAACTTTCAGACCTGTCTGAAGC
>JBBRHU010000332.1:0-4140 GCA_038222255.1 Fimbriimonadales bacterium
AGCCTTTTGATATGGCTCTGCCTTCTTTTCTCCAGCACCTACAAGTGCTTGAAGAAGCGGGCATGATTCGCTCGCATAAGTCCGGCCGGGTGCGCACGTACGAGATTAATCCGCCGCCAATTCTCCTTGCCGATACATGGCTGGATGTGCGCAGGAAACAATGGACGGCCAAACTCAATCAGCTAGACGCATTGCTCAATCGACTCCAAGAGAATCCCACCCATGAATGAATCCACCACCTTTACACCTGACCCTTCGCTTGATCTCGTGCTTGTGCGGCAAACTCACGTTCCTGTCGAACTCGTCTGGAAGGCGTGGACGACTCCAGCATTGTTAATGCAATGGTTTTGCCCGAGGCCATGGAAGGTTGTAGATTGCAAGCTAGACCTCAGACCTGGTGGCCAGTTCTACACCGTGATGGAATCTCCCGAGGGAGATCAGTTCCCCGGTAACGGCTGCATTCTGGAGGTCGTCGAGAACCGCAAATTTGTTTGGACGAGTGGGTTGCTACCTGGCTACCGACCTAAGGTCAGCGTCCCGTCGAGTGAGAATGCGGACTTTGACTTCACCGCGATGGTCCAGTTCGAGCCGAATGAGGGCGGGACAACGTACACCGCAACCGTCATCCATGGCGACCCGGAAGCGAAGGCGAAGCATCAGGCGATGGGCTTCGAGGGCGGCTGGGGTGCGGCGTTCGATCAGTTGGTCGAGCTGATGTCCAAAGGGTAAGCAAGTGTAGAATCTGGGTAGCTTCGAGCTAAGGTTCACCTCTTGTCCTGTCTAACTCTTCTTCTCGTCACGATGAATCCGCAACTCGATCACAACGAAAAGATCACCGTCGCGAGCTACTACTTTGGGAACTACCACCCCAACGATCCCCGAAACGTGAAGTCTAAGGGTGCGGGGTGGTCAGAGTGGGAACTCGTAAAGAAAGCGGAGCCTCGATTTCCAGGTCACAAACAACCGAACGAGCCGCTCTGGGGATACACCGACGAATCCGACCCGAAGGTGATGGCCCAAAAGATCGATGCCGCTGCTGACCACGGCGTCGACGCCTTCATTTTTGACTGGTATTACTACGATGACGGTCCGTTCTTAGACCGGCCCCTTGATCGTGGGTTCCTCAAAGCTCGAAATAACAAACGACTCAAGTTCGCGCTCATGTGGGCAAACCACGACTGGATCGACATCCATCCTTACCGTCGAGGCTCGCCACAGAAGCTGCTTTACCCAGGGAAAGTCACGCCGCAGACTTTCGACAAAGTCGCCGACCATGTCATCAAGAATTACTTCCTCCACCCATCGTATTGGAGGGTGGACGGCAAGCCATATTTCTCATTCTACGAGCTCACCAAGCTGCTCGAAAACTTCGGCTCAGTTGAACTTGCGCGAGCTGGGCTCGATCGATTCCGGGCAAAAGCCAGGGCGGCAGGACTGCCTGGCTTACATCTCAACGCGGTTGTCTGGGGTCAACCCATTTTGCCCACTGAGCGAAAGCCCGCCGATACCGTCAAGCTCATCAAAGATCTCGGCTTTGACTCTGTGACCTCATACGTTTGGATTCACCACGTCGCACTGCCGAAACAGCAAACCGACTACAACTCAGTTCGAGAAGGGTACATGCAATATTGGGATTCGGTGAAGGACCGTTTCGGCGTGCCCTACTTCCCAAACGTCACGATGGGCTGGGACTCAAGCCCACGTGCTGACCAACGAGACCGGTTCGAGAATGTTGGATATCCTTTCATGAACACGATCAGCGGGAATACGCCGGAGAGATTTCGGGAGGCACTTGAGCTAACTAAAAAAAAGCTCCTCGAACAGAAAACCGGTCCACGAATTCTCAACATCAACTGCTGGAACGAGTGGACCGAGGGAAGCTACCTCGAGCCAGATAAGGTGAACGGGCTCAAATATCTTCAGGCGGTGAAGTCGGTGTTTGGCGTCACTCCTGCGAAGCAGTCGAGATAGATCTCAGAGAGGTATACCGAGAATCCGATGCGCCGACTCCTCCCCGTTGCTCTTTGTTGTCTCTCGGCTTGCCTCGGGCGAGCGCAGGGGATGCCCGCTGACCTGGATAGCTACATTCTGAGGGCGATGAAGACATTTGAAGTGCCTGGCCTATCGATTTCGGTGGTCAAGGATGGCAAGGTGCTTCTGAGCAAAGGGTACGGGAAGGCCGACCTGAAGGCGGGGACCGCAGTTAGTGCTGCGACAAGATTCGGAATTGCTTCTAACACAAAGCTCTTCACCGCGACGGCACTGGCCCTGCTCGTTGACGAAGGCAAGATCGCTTGGGAGGACAAAGTCCAGAAGCATCTTCCGGGATTTGCGTTGTCTGACCCGTACATTTCCAGCGAGCTCACTGTTCGGGATTTGTTGTGTCACCGAAGTGGGTTGAGCCTCGGCGCAGGCGACCTACTTTTTTGGCCCGAGACGGATTTCACAGCCGATGAACTCGTCGCACGGCTCCGATTTGTGCCGATCAAGGGCAGGTTTCGGTACGGATTTGCTTACGATAACGTGCTTTACGTGGTTGCGGGTCAGTTGATTGAGGCCGTGACGAAGCAGAAGTGGGGAGAGTTTGTCGAGAAGCGCATTCTTGCACCGGTTGGAATGACGCGTAGTAGTTCGAGCTACGGTGGAGCCAAGCCTTCCGGTGACATTGCCGCGACTTACGCTCAGGTCGATGGCAAACTCACGCGTGTAGCTCCATTCACTAAGTCCCTGGTCGGTGCGGCCGGTGGAATCATGTCGTGCTCTGATGACATGGGGAAATGGATGATGACGCAGCTCGCGAGGGGCCGGGTCTCTGCGCAAAAGCAGCTCTTCTCGCCTGCCCAGTCTCGCGAACTCTGGTCGTCGGCGGTGATCATGCCCTCCCGTAGCGATCCCGGTGGTGTTGCCGACTCTTCGTTCAACACCTATGCCCTGGGTATAGGCGTTCAAGAGTATCGAGGACAGTGGCACCTTTTTCACACTGGCGGATTGCCAGGCTATACGTCACTGGTTTCGATGTATCCAAACCAGAATTTAGGGATATCCGTCTTGACTAATGCGGAAGCGGGTTCGGCTTGGATGGCGATTGAGAGGCATATCGCTGATTCCTTTCTTGGAGCAAAGGGTGCCGACTGGATCGAAACATTCAAGCATGCTGAGAGCGTTGGATCTTCCCAAGTCACACCTCCTGCGAAAGTCGCCGGAACCAAGCCGAGCCTCGAACTTGCGGGTTATGTCGGCACCTTTCGAGACGCCTGGTAC
This sequence comes from Fimbriimonadales bacterium, assembly GCA_038222255.1. Taxonomy (GTDB): domain Bacteria; phylum Armatimonadota; class Fimbriimonadia; order Fimbriimonadales; family Fimbriimonadaceae; genus Fimbriimonas. The sequence continues at coordinate 3,262 of JBBRHU010000332.1, forward strand.
GGAGACGTGATCGTGAAGCAAAAGGGAAGTGGGCTTGGAATCAGCTTCTCTCGCACACCTTCACTTGTGGGTGAACTCGTACACTGGCACTACAACACTTTCTGGGTGAAGTGGACTGACCGGACGATCCGTGGTGACGCCTTGATGACGTTTGAGTTCGATTCACGGGGGCAGGTCACGGGCGCAAAGATGGTCCCGTTTGATTCGAACGTGGACTTCAGCTTCGACTACCAAGACCTGGTCTTAAAGAAGACGAAGTCGACGGGTAAGTGACCCTCCCAGGAGAAACCGCGGGTGTGTGCAGCCTGTCTTTATGCCTTGGGACATACTGACGACATGATGTGGTTGTCCATCGTGCTAGCGTCACAGCAGACGCACCCGTTTGTTCACCCGATGTTCTCTGATGACATGGTCATCCAACGAGACGTGCCCGCTCCGATATGGGGATGGGACCAACCGGGTTCATTGATCAAGGTCTCTGTCGGGGGCGGAACTTACTCGACAAGAACAGGCTCAGACGGTCGATGGCAAACTCCAATCGGACCATTCAAGGTAGGCGCCCCGTACCAAATCAAGGTCGAAGGCTCGAAGACCGTGATCTTCAAGAACGTTCTCGCGGGAGATGTTTGGCTCTGCTCTGGGCAGTCAAATATGGAGATGGGGATTGGCATGATCAACAACAGTGCCAAAGAAATCGCCGACGCTTCTTCCCCAAACATCCGCCTCTACATGGTCCCGAGGACCGTGAGCGCAACCCCTATCGATCATCTTCCTTCGGAATGGAAGGTTTGCACGCCTCAAAATCTAGCCCAAACAGGGGTATGGGGAGGGTTTTCTGCGAGTGCCTACTTCTTTGGCCGCCAGCTTTACATGGACACA
>JBBRHU010000333.1:0-4136 GCA_038222255.1 Fimbriimonadales bacterium
ATGTAAATCATGGTTAATTCTCAATCAATTGACGAGAATGGGAATGTAACTGCCACGTTGGTGGTGGGGTATGAGTTGTGCCCAACCGACAACCGAACGCCCGTTGCCAAACGGAAACAGTTGGCAATTTTGAAATCCTAAGTATTTGCAGTTTCAGGCCAAAAAGTTGCCAAGGAACCCCCTTTGGATCATGATCTACTGTTTTCTGCTAAGCTCCTCGACTTCTCAACTTAACTAATGGTGAGCAAGATCTCCGTAAAACGCGATGTAATTGGGCTCAAATATGAGGCGAAGCAACTCGATGGCGGATTGCCAGGTGCACTCGGCCGACTTGCCTATGCGTTACTTGGACCACGACTTGGGGCCCCTGTTCGCCACGCATTCGGTCTGGTTGTAGCGCACCTTCGCGGACCTCGTCTGACGACGATGAGAGCGCTTGGTTTGCTAGGCGTTGCAATCGCAAGCATCTCATTCATTCCTCCGAAATCGAAGAAATCTTGGAACGGAATTCGCTGGTTGATGCTTGTTCTGTTCTTCTTAGCCATCTTGCTTGGTTCATTCATGGGTTTGGGTGAGGATGCCTTGAAGTGGTTCGCGGGGATCAATGTCTTCTATGCCGTGAATCTGCTCATCAAAAGGTGGGTTCTATGTGCGGAAGGGAGCTGGAGAGCCGTGCTGATAGGAGAGGTTCATGCCGCAGCCAGCACAAACTAATATCTATCGTCCGTTCTTTCTTTGCGGCATCTTCACAGTGCTCACCGTTGGGTGCGTGCTCGGGGCGGTAGCACTTCTCGGCATATCGATGAAGGGCAGCTACACGACCTCGACTTGGACACCGTATGTCCTTGCCCATGCAAATTCCCAGTTGTTCGGCTGGGTGGGCTTTTTTGTCATGGGATTCGCACTCCAGCAGCATGCTCCTTCAGTCGAGAAATTCGTAAGCTTTCAACGGTTCTCCTACCTTTGTCTAGCTCTTGCTGGTTTCGGGATTGCACTTCGATTTTTGGCGGAACCCCTTGCGCAGGCTGATCGTGTTTGGAACCCACTCGGAGTGATCTCGGGGGTTTCACAATTGGTTGCGGTGCTTATCTTCCATTACAACTCGGGAGTGAATCGGAACCGAACGGGTACGCGGTTGCCGTGGCAAACGGTCTTCGTGTTCGGGTCGCTCTTTTGGCTTACGCTCGCGGCTGCGGTCGAGCCGATTGTGTTTCTGCAGACCCACCAAGCCGACGCTTCGGCTTCGCTCGCTTTCGTCGCCAAGTGGTTTGCTCCCCTACGAGAAGTGCAGTTTCTAGGGTTTGTCGCGATGATGATCTATGGAGTCTCACTCTCGCGATTCGCCGCATATTTCAACCTCCCGACGTCGAAGCCGGGGTGGGGACTGGCGGGCTTTTGGTTATGGACAGCCGGACTTTCAATGCGAATCTGGGGATGGCACGTCCTCTCGGGTGAAGGATTTGGGACAGCGGGAATGACCTGGATTCGATGTGGAGCCGCTCTCCTAGGCATTGGGGCACTGGCCATCGTGATTTCGCTGGGAATCTTCGAGTTGGTTCCGGCACGAAAGCCTGCTGATTTCTTCGTTAGATCGGCCTACCTTTGGCTCCTTCTCGCAATGACTCTGGTGGCGAGTGAGCCCATTCATCTGCGTCTGACCTCGCAGGAATTCTCACACGCCTTTACCGGCGCCGTCCGTCATGCTCTCACCGTCGGTTTCATTTCTCAAATGATCTTTGGAGTCTCACTTCGTGTTGTAGGACTCTGGGGCGGAAAGGAGTTGATCTCCCCGCATCTGTTATGGACCGCTTTCACGCTGATTAACCTCGGTAATCTTTTGAGGGTGGGTTTAGAGATTGCGACGGACTACAATGCAAATGCTTATGGACCCATGGGAGCAAGCGGGGTGATCGAGGTTGCAGGGTTGATCTGCTGGGCATGTGTCATCGTTCCAGCTCTCACGCAGGGTAGAGGCAGGGAGTCTTTGCGTGCTTAACCGTCGATTACGAAAGAATCTGATTTCCGAATCGTCTCTCGGTCGGCCAATGATTGAGGATATCGTCGAGGGGTGCTATCTATCAAGCGATCTGCCCGTAGCCTTGCGCGAACTCCTCATTTCAAGGAGCAGCCTTATTTGTATCGCCCGTGGGGACTGCCTTTGGACGGCAAGTACACCCGCGAAATCGTTTGCGATTCTGGGAAAGGGGATAGTTCAAATGACTCGCAAGTCTCCCCAAGGAAAGGAAATCGTGGTCGAGATCCTTGGACCAGGCTCCTGCGCTGGGATCCTCGCGACCTTTGCAAATTCTGACTATCCCCTCACTTCAACCGCTGTGACCGACGTGTGGTATCTCAAGGTTCCGAACGATACGTGGCGGGAGATGGTTGACCTTCATCCAAAGTTGCTAGCGGCAATGGTGAATGAGCTAACTCCACGGCTGATTCAGGGGTTTGAATTCATGGCCGACATGATTTCTGCCGATGTCGAACAGAGAATCTCAATCGCGTTACTACGAGTGCTGGACTTGATGCGGCCTAAGTTTGGGAACGAGCTCACGGTGATTCCAATTACCCGTCTGAGCCTGGCCGAAATGGCGGCGACGACCGCAGAGTCTGCGATTCGGACCACTTCGAAGTGGCAGAAGCTTGGATGGATTGAGACCGGCCATCGTTCCATACAGGTGATTGACGAGGGAGCCCTTCGGAGGTTGCTCTCTCAACCGTTTGATTTCAACTGCGTCTGATATTCCACCGGCTGATAATATCTTCTGCCTCTCGCCTCAGCCAGGTAGGAACCGTGCCCTGGTCGAGGCCAACTAATCCCACGATCAATATGACCGCAATCATAGAAAGCATTTGGATGCTTGAACTATGCTAGACCTCATGGAGCGGCTTCCGAAGAAATATCGTCAGTTCTTGGAGGACTATCCCGAGGTTGGAAAGGCGTATGAAGCATTTGGCGAGGCTGCCGCATGCGCAGGACCCCTTGACGCGAAAACTCGGTCGCTGGTCAAGCTCGGAATCTCAACCGGAGCGAGACTCGAGGGTGCAGTCCAAAGCCATACCAGAAAGGCCCTCACGGCTGGAGCGAGTCCAGATGAAATTCGTCAAGTCGTGATTCTCTCCGCACCAACCATTGGCTTTCCCGCAATGATGATCGGCCTTACGAGTGTCGAGGATGTGCTCCGCAAGGATGCAGAGGAACGTAAATGAAAACCGAATCTAGGTCTCCTCAAATCACTGCCGGAATCGGCGGGGTCATCACGTCACTTGTTATCATTGCCGGGATCTACTTTGGCTCCGGTCGGCTTCACCGATTTGACTCTCCGTTGGCAGCTTATGCCGCTGCTACGGTCTTTGCCGGATTCGCTTTTGCCTATCGGTACATCATGTGGCTGCAGCGGCCGGCAACCTGGAAATACTTTCTTGCGGGGTGGCGATTGTTCCTGAAACCCTCCAAGCTCGCCTCCAACATGTTAAAGTTTGTCGGCTTGCTCTGGAGCAACATCGTGATCCAAAAGTTCATCGACAAGCGGAGTCACACTCGGTGGATTGCGCACATGGGGATGGCTTGGGGATGCCTCCTCGCATTCGCGATTACCTTTCCGCTGAGCTGGGGGTGGCTCCAGTTTGGCGTCGCAGCTGACGGAAAGAACTATGAAGTAGTGTTCATGAGCATCTCGATGTTCGCCTTTGATCCGCATGGCTTTATTGGCTTCATGTTCTTCAATGGACTGAACATCAGCGCGATCCTCGTGCTCACCGGCGTCGCATTCGCAATGCACCGACGTGTTTTTAGCCATGGTGCCCAAGCCGTGCAGTCGCTCGAGAACGACCTGATTCCCCTCTTGCTTCTCTTCGCGGTTTCGATTACCGGGCTCATGATCACGGCTAGTTATCGATTGATGGGCGGTGCAAACTTCTCATTCATTTCGCTAATTCACGCATTCACCGTAATTGTCTTGCTGCTCTGGATGCCCTTCGGAAAGCTATTCCACGTCGTCCAAAGATCCGCGCAGCTAGGCGTTGCTTACTACAAAGAGGAAACAGAGCGAAGCCCACGATACCGTTGCCCCCGATCGGGTGTGGACTTTCAATCAAAGCTCCACCACGACGACCTTGTCGAAGTCATGAAA
>JBBRHU010000334.1:0-4131 GCA_038222255.1 Fimbriimonadales bacterium
CTCAGACCGACGCCAAGTGCGCGTCAGATGGAGTGGCACAAGATGGGTTACTACGCCTTTATCCACTTCGGGATCAACACCTTTTATGATCAGGAGTGGGGCCACGGAACCGAGGATCCCAAGAACTTCAACCCGACCCAGCTCGATGCGCGACAGTGGGTTCGTACGTTCAAAAAGGCAGGTATGAAGGGCGTGATCTTTACCGCGAAGCACCACGACGGGATGTGCTTCTGGCCTTCGAAATATAGCCAGCACACGATTGCCCAGACGCCATTTCGAGGTGGCAAAGGAGACTTACTCAGAGAGATTTCGGACGCTTGCAAGGCGGAGGGGATGAAGCTCGGTATCTATCTCTCGCCGTGGGATCGTAACCACCCAAGCTACGGCACGCCGGAGTACAACCAGACCTTCGTAAAGATGCTTGAAGAGGTTCTCGGCAAGTACGGTCCGATTTTCGAAGTGTGGTTTGATGGTGCGAATGGGGAAGGTCCAAACGGCAAAAAGCAGGTCTACGACTGGCCGCTGTTCACCAAAACGGTTCGACGGCTCCAGCCGAATGCGGTGATCTTTAGCGATGGCGGACCAGATATCCGATGGGTCGGAAACGAGTCAGGACACTCAGCACCCGAGAGCTGGTCGACGATCAATCGGCGTCGATACTATCCGGGAACTCCACTCTCAAAGGAACTCACAGTCGGAACTAAGGGTGGTGCTGACTGGGTGCCCGCGGAATGCGACGTGTCGATCCGGCCTGGTTGGTTCTATCACGCAAAAGAGGATACGAGCGTCAAAGATAGCCACAACCTGATGGACCTCTATCTAAAGTCGGTCGGGCAGAACGGTTCGCTCTTGCTGAATGTGCCGCCCGACAAGCGCGGATTGATCCACGAGAACGACGTGAATGCCTTGATGGAGTTCAAGAAACTCCGGGACGCAACATTTGCCCGAAACATCGGCCTGAACGCGACGATCAGAACCTCGTCCGATTGGTCCGAGGAGCACAATCCTTACGCCATAAACAAAGAGGGATCATTCTGGGCAGCGAGTGCGACGGACAAGAACCCAACCGTCACCCTTGAATGGCGCGGGATGATGCGGTTTGATCACATCGTCCTCAAGGAGCCGATCGCCTACGGACAGCGAATCGCTAAGTTCCAAATTGAAACCCGGAGCGGCGATGGATGGAAAGTGCTGGCGACGGGAACGACCGTCGGCAATACCAGAATCATAAAGATTCCCGAGGTGGTTACGAGCACGATTCGCATCGTGATTCAAGATTCTCTTGCGACACCTGCGCTCTCGGAGATAGGCGTTTATGAATCTCCCCGCAGCGACGGGAGCGAGGCAAGGAAAGACGCCCGAATGGAGTGGTTCCGTGAATCACGCTTCGGAATGTTTATTCACTGGGGCGTGTATTCGCAGGCGGCTGGAGAATGGAACGGAAAGAACGTCCCCGGCGCCGGCGAATGGATCATGAACGGCGCGAAGATCAAACCGGCCGACTACGCGCCACTTCGCGAGCAGTTCAATCCCGTCAACTTCAACGCCAAGGAGTGGGTGCGAATCGCCAAAGATGCAGGGATGAAGTACATCGTCATCACGTCGAAACATCACGACGGGTTCGCGATGTATCCAAGCGCTCAGAACACTTGGAATATCGGCCACACAAAGTTTAAGCGCGATCCGCTCAAAGAGCTTGCCGAAGCGTGCAAAGAAGCTGGGCTTCGCCTTTGCTTCTATCACTCGATCATGGACTGGACGCATCCCGACTACTTGCCGAGGCGACCGTGGGACGATCGAGACTCCACGAAGGTGGATTTCGACCGGTATGTCGCGTTCATGAAGGCTCAGCTGAAAGAGCTTTTGACCAACTACGGCCCGATCGGAATTCTCTGGTTTGACGGCGAGTGGGAAAGCACTTGGACCATCGATCGTGGTCGCGATCTCGAGAAGTTTGTTCGGTCCCTGCAGCCAAATATCATCATCAATAACCGGGTCAACAAGGGTCGATCTGGGATGGCAATGACCGAAGGCGACCAGGTCGGCGGCGACTACGGAACTCCCGAACAAGAGATTCCCGCGAACGGCCTTCCTGGCCTCGATTGGGAATCGTGCATGACGATGAACGGCACATGGGGATTCCACAAGCACGACACGAACTGGAAATCGGCGCGCGTCCTGATCGAAAACCTCGTGGACTGCGCCTCCAAGGGAGGCAATTATCTGCTCAACGTCGGTCCCACCGGGCTCGGTGAGATTCCCGCCGCTTCGGTAGAGAGACTCGCTGAGGTTGGGAAGTGGGTTAAGCAGAACGGCGAGGCGGTTTATGGCACTCATGCCGGTCCGTTCCCTCGCCCCCTGCCATGGGGACGAGTGACTCAGAAGGGCAACAAACTCTATCTGGTGCGATTCAACAATCCAACGACGAGCCTTCGGCTCGATGGATTGAAGGGTCGGCTCACAAAGGCATACCCGCTTGCAAACCCCTCGCAATTGATGCCGCTCATGCAAGATCGCTCGGCGACACCTACTTCGTACCTCCAGGTAGCCCCAGAGGGCCGAGATTCGATGCCGACGGTTTACGTTGTTGAGTTCGAAGGAAAGCTCGAAGTCGAGCCGTATGTTGCGACTCCTGACAACGGTGTCCTGGCACTGACGGCAAAGCAAGCTGAGACCAAAGGCGAGGCCCACTTTGAGGCTGCGAAGAACTGTATTGGGTTCTGGACCGGAGTCGGTGACTCGGTCAGCTGGAAGTTCAAATCACCGACCGAAGCAAGGTATTCGGTCGAGGTTGAATATGCCTGTGACCCCGCCAATCCTGGAGCCGCCTTCAGTGTTTCGGTGGGGAAGGCTTCGGTGAAGGGGACGATCAAATCGACGGGGAGTTGGACGACGTTTCAGAAGGTGAACCTCGGCGTGGTCACCGTGCCGACCGGAGTCCACAGTGTCGTCGTCAAGGCGACTACCAATCCTTCGGGCGCGGTGATGAACCTTCGAGCTGTTACGCTAAAGGTTGTGCCTTGAGCCTGGTGATTCGACCGGCTATTGACACAGACTCCGCACAGATCGCTGCATTCGTCCACGCGCTGGCGGAGTACGAGAGGTTGGCGCACGAGTGTGTCGCCGACGAGACGTCTGTCCGAGAACAACTGTTCTCGGATAACCCGAAAGCAGAAGCGCTTATTGCCGATTGGGAAGGCGAACCAGTTGGGTTTGCGCTCTTCTTCACCAACTTTTCGACCTTCTTGATGAAGCCAGGCATGCACCTCGAAGACGTGTTTGTTTATCCAGACCATCGAGGGAAGGGGATTGGCAAGGCGTTCTTTGGCGAGCTTGCCCGGATTTGCGTGGAGCGCGGTTACGGTCGTTTCGAGTGGAGCGTGCTTGATTGGAACGAGCCGTCGATCCAGTTCTACGCTGGCTTAGGGGCAACTGCAATGCGTGACTGGTTCAACTTTCGGGTGTCGGGCGAATCGCTTGCACGGATCACTGAGTTTTAACTTCCGCACGAGATTCAGCGGGGCGGTTCCGCGAATTCGATCCCGCTTTCTTTGGCGACTCGCGAGGCGAAGAGCAATGCATCGTGGCGGAACCGAGCCTCGGTGTTGAAGTCTGGAACTTCCACGAACCACTGTACAAGCACTCCGATTCCGCTGATTTCAATCTCGGAGACCTCCACGTAGACCTTTTCAGTGTTCATGCGTGGTTCCGCCAACAAAAAGGCACGAAACTCACCGCAGAATTGCTCAAGTCCTTCAGGTGAGGAAGCGTGCTTGAACCTAAGTGTGAAGCGTTGACGTCGCTGGCGCCTCGCCCCGTAGTTCTCGACCGCTGCACGGATGAGGTTTGCGTTCGGGAGAGTGATCAACGTGTCTTCGAATGTTCGGATCTTGGTCGAGCGAAGATTTATCTGCTCAACCACGCCGTCAACTTTGTCGATCTTCACCCAATCTCCTATCGCGAACGGCATGTCGAACAAAATGGAAAGTGAGCCGAAGAGGTTTTCGACGGAGTCTTTGGCAGCGAGGGCCACGACGATGCCGCCAAGCCCTAGTCCGGTTACGACGCCCGCCACGTTCACACCGATTGTTGCGAGGACGAGGAGGAAGCCGCCGGTAAGAAGTGTCGCTC
>JBBRHU010000335.1:0-4126 GCA_038222255.1 Fimbriimonadales bacterium
TGTTCAACGAGGACTACATGGCAAGCTATGGGAAGAACCTGGCGCATTTCCTCGCGTGCTGGCGCCGCGACTTGGGCACGCCGGCGTTGAGGTTCTATATCGGTGAGCTCTGCACGAAGACGATCTGGGGCATGGATAACCGCGAGAATATGTATGCCATCCGTTCAGCGCAGAAAGCCGTGGCCGACGCAGATCCACTGGCAGAATACATCCCAACTTCACACGTCGCGGTGGAAATCGGCGGCGGGGTAGGGCTGCATTATCACTACGGAACCCTCGGGCAGCTTGAACACGGGGTGAACTATGCAGACGCCTACCTGAGGACGATTCGCAAGCAGCCGATCCGTAACCGCCCACTCAAGGTTTGGCCCTACGCGAAGGCAAGCACGGTCAAGCTTTTCATCCTTGCCGGTCACCGCAATATGGAGGGCGAGCGTTCATTTACTCAAGATCTAAAGCGCCTTCCTGGTGGCGAATTACTTGCTAAAGACAACAGCAAGATCGCTTTCAAGTACAGCATCGGGGGCGGATACAACACTTCAAAGGGCTGGGAGCCCTTGGGGCCAGCTGGGTTTTATGACACGTTTGGCCCTGAACTTAGCTTCGGGCGGTCAATTCAAGGCAAAGTCGCGGGCAACATTGCGATCGCTAAGTTCACGCAGAGTGGTTCGCAGATAAACGATTGGACACCAGGGGGAACGAAAGCGAAAGACTTGAACCTGTACACGAAGTTCATCGCGTTCATTCAGAGTTCCATCAAGGAACTTCAAGCGAAAGGTCACCGGGTAGAACTGGCCGGCATCTTTTACCATCTCGGAGAAAACGATATGTCATTCGGACCTTATCGCAGAGACGCGAGCAAATGGCTGGAATCAATCGTGCAAGCGAGCCGTCACGACTTGGCGCTTCCTAGGCTGAATTGGTACGTCAGCCAACAGCCGCCAACCGATGAGAAGAGCCTCAATGCCATCGATGTGACGACAGATCTAGCGGCACTTGCGGTTGCAGACCCCCACTTCATCCATGTTACGGCTCTGAACCTTCCGCCGCAAGCAGAGAAACTCGTCATCACCGCGCCAGGCATTGTGAAGCTGGGAGAATCGCTCGCCCAAAGCTATCTCGATCACAAGTAACCCACGAACTTTCCGGCGTTATTTCGCTGGATCCTGCCGTATCGCGACCGGCACGTAGCCGGTCTCAAGCCCCTTGGGCGGATTGACGATAAGTGCCTGATCGAGAGCGGCTAGTTTGCCTCGGGTGGGTGGCGCCATGTACTCCTTGTCTGGTGTCCAGGTGCGGTGTAGCTTTTCGATAAGGCTTTGAAGTTTCTCTTTTTCAGAACGGCTCAGGCCTGAATTCTGCAGTGCAGGCTGGTCGACGAATCGATACCAGTAGTAGGTCACTACGCTACCATCTACGAGCTGCGCCTTGAAAGGCCCGGCACTTGGTCCAGGGGTCATCCAAACGCCCTTGCCTTCTTCCGATGGAACATAAGACCGCGTCTGGTCAGGTGACGGAAATTTAGCCTTTTTCAGGTTTGTCGCGTCTGGAACTGCGGCTTCGGGAATCGCCTCGATGCCCGTACCCTGATGCTTGAAGAAGGCAGGAAACTGCCCTTTCATCAACCCATTCTTCCACGGCGCAAGTCGGTCCTTCTTCCATTCCAGACCAAACGTGAAGTCATCGAGCGCGGTGGTTTTTACCCAATCCTGCACACCGGTCACCTTCTCTTTACCTCCCTGCGTCACTTCCAGCGGCCTCGCCGTGACTTTGGATTTGAACGCGCCCTTTGAGTCGAACCGTCCGGCTGGAATTGAGCCGCCACTCATCCACGCCTCGACTTGATTCCACAGTGCTTGCTTGGAATATGCAGTCATGTTCTGCATTAGCACGGTGTGTCCGTCCTTATCCGCAGGAAACTGAAGCTGGGGGATGCGATGATAGGTTGCGTTGTCGATGTTTGCACTTGTGAGTTGAGGAACGCTGTTGATCTCGATCGCCCCGCTGCTTGCAATGCCAGGCAGTGTATCGAGGCCGCGACCCACTGCTGGCGCATAGCTCTGCGACATCTTCGACCAGATCGAGGGCACATAAAACGCTACTGGTCCACGAAAGTTCGTGGTGTTCAAGAACAGTGTCCACGTCTGGTTTCCAGTCTTCACCGGCTTTTCGCGGGCCGCGACCAACGGCAATGCCATCCAGGCATACCCAAACATCTCCCCACAGGTGTCTGCAGCCAAAGTTACTCCGTCGGGCGGGACCAGCAGCCTTGGACTAAGCTGTGCGATCCCCATGTATTCGCCCTTAAGCGGCCGACCATAGAAGTCCCAGCCTGAAGTGGAGACTTCGTGGTTGTAGCCATCGATGCTACTGTTCATTCGGAACTTTGCAGTTGGTGCAAAGTATCGATTGCTCGCCCAAAATCCAAGGCCACCTTCGATGGTCTGGAAGACCGTCCAAAAACTCGGTCCCCGTTCGGGCATCGAATCTCTCGCTACGGTTCCATGAGGGACTAGCGGCTCTTTGACCGACTTGTTGTCGGGCAGAATCCAGGTCGAAGCAAGCCCAATTTGGAAACCAGCAACGGGCTCCTGGAGAAGCGGCCAAGCCGCGGAATAGAGGCTGACTCCGTACCCGAATTCTGCTGGCGGCGACTGCACCCGAACGTTGATGTACCCGTGGAGTCCGTTTGGCTTCAGAGAGGGCGCTGTATCTTGGGTGAGCAGGTCGAGAAGAATCAGCAGCACATCCAGAAATCTACCCCCGATTCGTCGCTCCCACTGGCGCCGCGCGCCAGCCGCTCAGCTCATGTTTGTTTATGGGGTGAATCGTCGAAGCAACAGTCGCTCCACACTTGATCTGTCAATCTCGATCTGCTAAAAGCCGTTCGCGGTCAACCCGACTGATTAGGGAATACTGCAGGTTGTCTCATGATTGTTGGATTGATTTTCGTCGGGATTGCGTCGCGGGTGCTTTGGGATGGCGACCAGAATCGCATTGGCGTTGGATGGGTCGGAGGACAGTGCAAGAAAGCCTCGATCAAAACGGTTGATGGCTCAATCCGCTTTCATACGACTGATCCAAAAACGTTTGCCGAGTGGGGGTGGCAGTGGGCACCGTGGTCGCCGAAGTTCGAGGGGACTGATTTGCGCCCCTACCGTTCGCTGTTGCTCGAACTGCGAGTGACCGGTCCGAAGCTCCCGACGGACCTGCTCCTCTCGCTCGCATCCCCAGGCGACCACCATCTAACCGTCAACCTCCCCCTCCTGATGCGCGATCCGAAATTGATGGATGGTTCGTGGCGAACACTTCACGTCCCAATCGCCGACCTCAAGGCCCGCGATACCAAGTTCGATTTGACCCATACGATCCAGGTGATCTTTGGCGTGTGGGTAGAGACGGGCGATTTCACCGTAGACCTCCGCCGGATAGAACTCGAAGGCGGTTAAGCTGAACCGGTGTCCCTTGCTAAGAATATGGCGTATGTGCTTTCACTAACTGGGGACAATCTTCAAATCACCTGAGAATTTTGAGCGAAATTTGGATGTTGGGATGACCCATGAAGTTGCCGCGAACGAATCTTGAAGTGTTTCCGATCGGAATTGGCAATGCGGATTACTGTAGCACGGTGTCTGCGGAGGCCGGCTGGACTGTTATGGATCGTTACGCCGAACTCGGCGGAAACTTCTTTGACACAGCACACTGTTATGCATTCTGGGCACCCGACGGTCTCGGTTTACCTGAGCGGCATCTTGGCGAGTGGCTACGTCGCACGGGTGCTCCGGCGGTTATTGCCACGAAAGGTGGGCACCCCGATGCGGGAACCGCGTACCCCAAGGCAACGGATTTTCTGAGTCCGAAGTGCATCGCCCAAGATCTTTCAGAGAGCTTGGATCGGCTTCGACTAACCTACGTGGACCTCTACTATCTGCATCGTGACGACGGCGTCACGCCTGTTGGCGAAATCATCGACATTCTGAATGAACATGTGGCCTCAGGCGCCGTGGGAAATCTTGGCGCAAGCAACTGGTCTCCGTCCCGAGTCATCGAAGCAAACGAATACGCCGGACGGCAAGGCAAGCAGGGTTTTGCAGTCGTTCAACCCCAGTGGAGCTTAGCGATCCCG
>JBBRHU010000336.1:0-4125 GCA_038222255.1 Fimbriimonadales bacterium
GTCTGAATGTCGAGATAAAGCTGGTGGGTTTTGCCATCTCGAATGAGAGTTCGAATCGAGTTGGTCGCGATCATCACTTCGTAAGCAGCGATTCGCCCGTGGCCGTCCTTGGTGGGAAGAAGAGTTTGGGAGACGACTGCCTGAAGGGTGACGGAAAGCTGGGTTCGGATCTGAGCTTGCTGTTCGGGTGCAAACACGTCAACGATCCGGTCGATGGTTTGGGCCGCGTCAACGGTATGTAGTGTTGACAAAACTAAGTGTCCCGTTTCGGCAGCGGTGATTGCCAGCGTGATTGTCTCCAGGTCTCTCATTTCACCGACGAGGATAACGTCGGGATTCTGCCGCATAACGTGGCGAAGCGCTTCAGTAAATGAATGGGTATCCGTCGCGAGTTCCCGTTGATTAATGATCGACGTTTTATCTTCGTGCACAAATTCGATCGGGTCCTCAATCGTCATGACGTGGCTTCGTCGAGCCGTATTTAGATGGTCGATCATTGCGGCGAGCGAGGTTGACTTTCCAGACCCAGTCGGGCCAGTCACGAGCACCAAACCGCGGGGCAACATGGAAATCCGCTTGCACACTTGTGGCATCCCAAGTTGGTCAATCGTTCGAATCTTAAATGGGATGACACGGAAGACGGCACCGATGGTCTGACGTTGCCAGAACATGTTTACGCGGAAGCGTGCGACGCCGGGGACGTGATAGGAGAGGTCAACTTCCTTAAAATCGTTGAGTCGATCTTGCCGCTCCTCGTTCAGGAGCTCGAGCAAGGTCTCCGTATGAGTCTCAGGCGTCATCGAGAACTCCGGCATGCGCCGCAGTTCTCCACGGATACGCATGATGGGAGGTTGCCCACACTTCAGATGTAGGTCACTCGCATCCAGCTCGACTAGCCTCGTTAGAAGCGTGTCGATCGACGCACTCATTCGGTGATCAACCTCAACTCACTCATTTGACCAATGCAGATTAGACAACCCTAAGCGCGTGAAAGTGCCCTCTCGCGCCCGGATTGTCTCGTCGGTGGGACTTTATCTTCGAAGCATTTGCTTCAACTCTGAAGCCACGCCTGCATTCTTCATCGCCGTCTCTTCAGTGATGACTCCCGCCTTCACATATCGAACAAGCGACTGGTTCATGGTTTGCATGCCCCAGAACCCGCCTTCGTTCATGTGGTGGTAGAGGTCACTAAAGTGTCCGTCCTCGATTGCCTTGCTCACGGTTGGCGTGCAAATCAAGATTTCGTTGGCAACAACTCGACCTTCTCCATCTGCGCGTGGAATGAGCTTTTGTGCGCAGATAGCTCTCAGCGAGCCCGAAAGCCGCTGGCAAAGGTGGTTCTTTTCGTGAGGTGGGAACATGTTCACGATACGGTCCATGGTCTCATAAGCGCTTGCCGTATGAACCGTACTGAAGACAAGGTGTCCCGTTTCGCCGGCCTGCATAGCGACGTGCATTGTGTCTGCGTCGCGCATTTCGCCGATGAGAATGACGTCTGGAGCTTCTCGGACGACCGCACGAAGCGCGGGCCGGAACTCTTCTGTGTCGAGGTGAACTTCGCGTTGGCTAACGTAAGCCTCTTTGTCAGTGTGAACGAACTCAAGCGGATCTTCGATCGTGACGATGTGGCACGGACGAGTTTGGTTGATCAAGTCGATCATCGCGGCGAGAGTCGTCGTCTTTCCAGATCCCGTAGGACCGGTGACAAGAATCAACCCAAGTCGATGCTTGGTCAGTTCATTCAGAACTGGCGGGAGGCCGAGTTCCTCAATGCTCTTGATCTTCAAAGGAATGACACGAGCAACGATCGCCCATGTGCCTCTCTGCATGTAAATATTCGCACGAACACGGCATTTCCCAGCAACAAGGAAGCCAAGGTCCATCTCCATGTGCTCTTCAAACTTCGCGGTTTGTTTCGGAGACATGAGCTCTCCGATAATTCGCTTAGCATTCTTCTCATCGATGAAGGGAAGCTCTTCGTCCAGGGGTCGCACCACACTGAACTGCTTCATGGCAATGTTTGCATTACCTTTTAGCAGCACGTCAGAGGCGTTCTTTTCAAACGCCATCAGGATCAGTTGATGCATGGTGAGCGTATCTGCGCTAATCATTCTGTTTTATGAGTTCTCCCGATGAATATTCTCAGCGTCTGGGACGTGACCCTTTTGAACGGGGCCATAGAAGTAAGCAGTATACCAACGCACCTGCCCCCAAACCTGCAATTCCGAGCACAATCCACAGTGCCTTGTCGCTAGACGGAACCTGAGGGGGAGTTTGGTTCGTATGCTTTGCTTCGCCCTCTGGAATATCAATAGCCTTAGGGTCGTGAGTTTTGAGAACAATGCGGTATTCGACCCCATATTGATCTCCCGCAGTCTTCGCTTCAACGTCTAGCGCATCGCTAGAAAACCGCTGGATCGACTTCGCTCCGGGAACCTCATTCTCAAACTGCACAAGAAAACTTCGAATGGACGCCGCACCAGTTGTCGGTGCCAAAGCGCGCGCAATCGGATTGATTCGCAGCACCCCTTTGGCGCGGTCGATGAGCCCATCACAGCCAAACGAAATACGAATCATTCTGCCTTGGCCAGTTTGCGTCACCTCGTATAACTGCACACCGCGAACAGAACCGTTTAGCTCCTTGCTTATGCGGTCTGAAATCTCTCGAAGATCCTTAACCGGATAATTTACGGCGAGCGGTGTGATCTCAACAAGATCTGCGCCCATTGAGTGCTTTCGAACCACCACAGTTGCCTCAATCTTCATCGTGGCGAAAAGATTGGTCTGAGGCTTTGCCGGAATGGCCGGGGCTTGACCATACAGTGAGACTCCGCTGGAGAGCAGTAGTCCAAAAGCCCAGAGATTTGGGGCAAGAGATCGAATTCTGGAGTTCAAAACAAATCTTTCCTTTCCAACGAACGAAGTTTAGATGAAATGCGTAGAGAATCGCAGTCCAACCCGATATAATGCGTGTCCGAATCGCAAGGATTCAAAAATTACAATGACCGAAATTGACCAACTCGACTCGAGCTCAGGCTTCTTACTGACTCCTGAAGGCTTTGCACGTCTTCAGAAGGAGCTAGAGCACTTGACTACGGTCAAGAGACCCGAAATTGCAGATCGGATTCGGGAAAGCCAGGGGCATGGCGAATTCAGCGAAGACAACAGCGAACTTGATGAAGTCAAGTTCGAGCAAGCCATCGTTGAAAACCGTATCCAGGATCTCAAAACCATCTTCGGCAACGCCTCTACGCTTGAAAAGGACCAGATACCAACCGACCGAGTTGGACTTGGCTCCCTCATGACTGTGACTGATCTTCAATATCAGGACCAGTTTGAGATTCGACTCGTGAGTAGCGTGGAATCAGACCCTGCCAACGACTACCTTAGCAATGAATCACCGCTTGGCATCGCCGTTTACGGCCACCGAGCTGGAGAGGAAGTAGTTTTCGAGGCTCCTGAGGGCCAGAAGCGCTACCGAATCGATTCAATCACTCGATAACGGCTCAGGGGCTCGGCTGCAATCACACGTCAGGAATTGCAGTCGAGCTTAGGGGCCAGTCGGTTTCTTCAACCAGTTCCTGTCTCGTGTTCGACAGGCTGATCGCGCCGTTTCGCTGTTCGGGCAGACGATCTTTTTTTGTAGGATCACACCTTTCATTGCTTCGTAACTGTGCACTTTCGGTGACCTTCCGTCGCCTGATTCAATCGAGCATTGTTGAGGTAACTTCAAACGAGAGACCAATATGGCTGAGCGCCCTGAGCTACCTAGTGACGACGAGATTCGAGCCAAGTTCCAAAGAGTGAAGGAAAGCATAGTCACCGAAAATGGCGCAGGTGCAGAGCTCGATCTGGAGCTGAAGGTCGACTTAATCGCAAACAAAGTCTCGGACGCGGCAAGCACCACTCTCCCCGAAAATCCGTTGACAAAGCTTGACGATCGACTTGATGAGCTTAAGCGTAAGGCGGTTTTGGCGAAAGCTCGGCACGATAAGGCAACCAAATTGGACGTTGCAGAAGTGGACTCCTCCTCACGCAACGCAAGGGCCAGCGGACTTGGCCTGATCGTTGCCTACATGATCATGGGTTTCCCACTCGCCGGAGCAGGGATCGGATGGGTAATTG
>JBBRHU010000337.1:0-4123 GCA_038222255.1 Fimbriimonadales bacterium
ATGGACTTGGTCGAGCGAGCATATGAGCACAAGATCCAAGAGGTCGGCGAAAAGATGCGCGAGCTTGAGCAGTATGTGCTCCTCAAGTCGGTGAACGACAACTGGATGAACCACCTTCAGACGGTTGAATATATCCGAGAAGGTATTGGCCTTCGAGGGTATGGACAGGTTGACCCGCTCGTCGCGTACAAGAAGGAAACGTTTGATACCTTCCAAATCACGCTGAGAAATATCCGAGCTCAAGGTTCGCGTCTTATCTTCCAATTGACGATTCAGCCGGAGACCGTGAACATCGATGTTGCGCCGAAGGCGATCGAAGAAAGCGGTGAACTAAGCACGACGACCGGCCCTCGAGACATCGACGCAAGTTCGGTGGATTGGAGCAAGATCGGCCGAAACGATGCTTGCCCGTGCGGAAGCGGTCAGAAGTTCAAGTCTTGTCACTACCCGCTTCTCCGACAACAAGGGATCATCTGAGGCCGATTTCGGACTTATAGGACTTCAG
The DNA here is from genome assembly GCA_038222255.1 of Fimbriimonadales bacterium. Classification (GTDB taxonomy): domain Bacteria; phylum Armatimonadota; class Fimbriimonadia; order Fimbriimonadales; family Fimbriimonadaceae; genus Fimbriimonas. The sequence goes on from JBBRHU010000337.1 coordinate 506, forward strand.
CGTCCTATAAGTCCGAGCAGATTCTCCTGCGTCACTCTCTGGATTAAGCTAGCAAAATCCGAAAAAGAGTTGTACAGTAGGGAGAGTCGATGTGGATTTTCACGAAAGACGCCTTTCTGTCGTTGGCACAGCACCCGGTTGATGATCGGCTATTGGTTGTGCACGGCAGCTTTGAGGGGGATATTGAACGTATCTTTCCTGGCGTCGAGGTCGGGACTAATCGGAATTCTGACCACAGGTTCTCAGCGGTCGTTCCAGTTGAGCGCGCATCACAGGTGATCCTGAACAACCTCAGGAACATCAACTACGATAACCTTCAATCTGCAGTCGAAGACCTCGCGCGCTGGCACGCCTACGTGACCGTTTGGGTGACGATGTTTGAAGAGCAAGAGCGTCGAGCGGCAGATGCAATTTCGCGCGAGAAGGCGCCTAAGATGTACGATCTCGACGTCACGTAGCGCCGACCCCAGGCTACAGCTGTGACTCACCCATAATCAAAGAATAATGCGCGTCGCAGTGTTCGAAGATAACCTCATGTGGAGCGCCCGGCTGATCCAAAGCCTCAAGGCACTTGGCCATGAGCCCACACTTGTCACGAAGGTCGAAGAAGAGTGGGGAAACCCTGAGGCGGCAATCGTAAACCTTGGCTCGTCGACCCTTCAGGCTACGGTACTCGTGCCGCAACTCCATGAAATCGGAGCTAAGGTGATCGGCCACGCGGGTCACAAAGAGAAGGATCTGCTCACACTCGGAGCAGAGGCCGGTTGCGATACCGTCGCGACAAACTCCGAACTGACCTTCAAGCTCCAAGCATTGCTAGAAAATTTGCAATGGGCCCAGACTAAGTGAACTTTGGCGACGACTTGGCGTCAAAGAACTTGGCTTGATCGGAAAGGAGAGACTCTCTTCCTAACCGTTGAAATTGGGGATTCTTCGGAGTCCCCGTTTTTTTAAGTCAGCTTCTGACCTTTGATCGCTTTCGCCATCAACTCTGGAAATTGATCAGGCGTGCATGCGAACGCTGGGATGTGGACCGAAGCGAGGTACGCGGCGTTCTTGTGATCGTAATACGGAGTGCCCTCGTCACTTACAGCCAGCAAGCAGATCAAATTCACTCCTTGCTCTTTTATTTCTGCGGCGCGCTGCAAGAATCGTTCGTTCTCTCCGCCTTCAAGCAAATCGCTGATCAGAATCATGATCGTGTCCTCCGGTGACTTGACGAGGCTTTGGGCATACCGGAGAGCTTGCTCAATATCAGTGCCTCCCCCGAGTTGGACGCTGAAAAGCAATTCTACGGGATCGGCCAATACGTGGGTTAGATCCACGACAGACGTGTCGAACGCCACGACTTGCGTTTTGAGAGCTCGGACAGACGCAAGGGTTGCGCCGAAGACTCCGGCGTAGACAATGCTTGCCGCCATCGAACCGCTCTGATCCAAACAAAGAATCACGTTCTTAAGCGAACTACCTCTTCGCCCACTGCCAATCAAGGTTTCTGGGATCACCGTCTTCAGGTCGCTTTGGTAATGGCGCAGGTTCGCTCGGATCGTTTTGTTCCAGTCGATCTCACGGTGACGCGGGCGTCGATTTCGGGTTGACCGAGATAAGCAGCCCTGCACTGCCTGACGTAGCGGGTTGGAGAGCTTCTGCTGCAGATCTTCCACCACCGTTCGGACGACCATTCGCGCGGTTTCTCTGGTCTTCGCGGGCATGAGGGTGGAGAGTGACATCAGGGTAGTCACGAGGTGGATGTCAGGCTCGACCTCCCGAAGGCTCTCTGGCTCCAAAAGCATTTGACGTAGATTTAGCCGCTCAATTGCATCCTTCTGCATCACCTGTACGACACTCTGCGGGAAGTAGGTTCGAATGTCGCCGAGCCAACGAGCTACCCCCGGCGAAGAGGGTCCAAGCCCGCCCTTGCGTTCGGCTCCATAGAGAGCGTCCATCGCCCGATCACGATCGATGTCCACACCCGAAAGTGAGTAGCTAGTCCCATCCGCTTCATCTCCGCCAAGGACCAGCCGCCAACGCCTTAGCCGTTCTGAATCACTCATGGCTAAGGCCCAAAATTGCGAGGATCGTAGGCAAGACCATCTCGGATCGAGGCTTGTCGTAGAGGCCACCTGCCGTCGCAGGTGTCTGCGCTCCACGAGCAATCTTCTCTCCGATCTTACGCCGTTCCGGCTTGGGAAAGAGTGAGAATGTGCGTCGGATGAGGGGGATGATTTCGTCAAGCACGTCTGCATCAATTGAGACGAGCCAGTAGTCGAGTGCATCTAGGAGCGCATCTTGATGAAGCAAGATTAGCCCCGGGCCATCGAGGAGACCTTCGATGTATCCGGCAACCTCTTTTGCGGTCGCACCAATCGTGGTTGCGAGTCCCAATCCTTCGGCAAGCGAAGCAGCCTCTACTGCACCGAGATCGAAGAGCAACCGGTTTGACTTGCCGGCGAGCAGTGGGTGGCAGTCGGTCATGCCGCAAATTTGGCGAAGAGTCTGAACCCAGTCGGAAAGTTGGCTCTCGCGATCAATCAGACGAATCACGCTAGTCACCTCTGTCAGGCGCTTTGACATCGCACTCGCGGCATCATCATCAAGTTGGACACACGAACGAGGCAGACCAATGCAGACGCGAATAAGGATGGACTCGACCGCAGGCAGGACCTTTCTTGCCTCGGTCCGTCGCACGTCTCCATAGCGGAGTATCGCGGCGAGCGAGGGTAGCGCGTCGGCGAGTTCGCCCACATCAGCTGCTGCTGCCGAGCAATCCTGTAGAGCCCTTGCGATTGGCTCAATCGCGGCATCGAGCCCACCAAGTAACGCGGCACCGAAGAGCGAAGACATTTCGGACAAGGTTGGACTCGACCTCAATGCAAGAAGGCATTTTTGGGTGGCGGCGCTAAGAATCGTGTTGCCAAGAACTGAGCATTCGATGAGCTGGATCGACATGTCTGGACCCCAAATCGTTAGCCAACTCTCTTTGAAAGTGCTCGTTTTGTTCTGCTCTGCACCCCCGATTGCCCACCGCACCTTTAGCAAGTCGAGCCTGTGGAAAAACTGGCTCTTCTCTAGTCCGCTCGGTTCTCTTAGGTCGATCACGTATTCGCGCTGGGTCTCGAACGGGATCCGAAGGCGTTTCGCGGTGGCTCGAAAGTCGGCTTCAAGTGGAACCATGGGCACCTGTTCGGGTATCGAACCCATGCTGTCTCCAAGAATGAGGCGAGTTGAGATGAGGCTCCAGACCGCATCGCTTGTTGCGAAGATCGACCGTGCCGATTCGCAGAGTTCTCGAAGTCCGGGTCGGCGCCTCCCGCGTAGCGCCGCAAGAGCCTCCGCGAGTCTTAGTGCTTCAATCACACTCGCAGGTGAGGCTTCGAGGTCTTCAACTCGGAGCAGTTGAGCGACCGCCAGCAACCACGCAACCGAGACTTGCGATGGTGGAGTCGTCCAAAGTGTTTCGTAGAAACGGGGGGACCGAGTTCCAGCTCCGTAGCCAGAAGCAGCGGAGAGTCGGTCTAGCGTCCAGGGGACGACTGTTGACGCTACCTTTGTCTTTGCGAGCCCTTTGAGCACACGGTCGTCAATCGACGTCGGGGGGAATCCGTTGAGTGCCGGAAG
>JBBRHU010000338.1:0-4119 GCA_038222255.1 Fimbriimonadales bacterium
AGCTGCGTTTTGACCGCGTCCACATTGACCTGAACTTCTTCGCGCGTCAGCTGCTTTCGGGTCTTACTCTTTCCGCTCGGGTCGCCGATGAGGGCAGTGAAATCGCCGATGATTAAGCAAGCGGTATGTCCGAGCCGTTGAAAATCACGGAGCTTTCGAAGCACGACTGCCCACCCCAACGTGACATCTTTCGCGGTCGGGTCAACCCCTAGCTTCACCCGCAACGGGCGACCAAGTTGGAGCTTCTTTCGAAGGTCGTCTTCGTTGATGATCTCAACCGTGCCGCGGCGTAGGAGGGCAATTTGCTCGTCAATGGTCATAGGCTCGTCAAGGAGTTTACTTTCTCAGTTCAAACGGACGCGGGTCAATTCCAATCGAAGCCCGAATGAGGAAGGCTGGCTGTGCGCAGTAGGTACGATTTTGGGCATGGCATACGGAATTCTTGGGAAGCGGGTTAGGCTTGTTCCGCTCGAAGCAAAGAAGCACTTTGAGAACTGCCTCCGATGGATCAACAGCACCGAGGTGACGGATACTTTGGGCATCGGTGGTCTTCCCATGAACGAGGCTAAGGAAATAAAGTGGTTCGAGGGGCTGGCCCATTCCGAAACAAACACCGTGTTCGCGATCGAACTCCTTGATGGGACGCACATCGGCAATACTGGCCTGCATGGCATCGACTGGGTCAACGGCATCGCCAACACTGGGAGCTACATTGGCGACCTCAGTCATCGCGGCCTGGGTTATGGCAGCGAAGCCGTGATCCTTCGCGCACGGTTTGCATTTGATCGGCTGAATCTGCGGATGCTCTACGCCGGCTACTTGGAAGGGAACGAGGCTTCCGCGAGGATGCAGGCGAAGTGCGGCTACAAGGTGTGGGGAAGCTGTCCCAAGCGGTTCCACCGGCGCGGCCAGTATATCGACCTTGTTTCCACTGTCTTGAGTCGTGAAGATTTCTATGCGCTCCACGGGCACTAACTAAATCGGGAAAGGCTCGACGTCTTGAAAATCGGTTGAGTGACCACGTTGGCGGAGTTCGTGAAGCACACGCAGGATCGAGCGGGGATAGGTGGGGAGATCTGGTTCAGCGGCTTTTCGAATCTGCCACCCCCTTGCAAGGAGGCGTCTAGCGGTATCTGGATCTCCCTGGCGAGTTCGCACGTGGGCAAGTAATTCGATGAGAACTGCAGTTTGGAACGGCAGCTTCATCGCCTCCACCTCGGGCAGAGACTCCATGATCAGCGCCTCCGCACGCGAAGTGTCATCTCGAAAGATTGCACTCTGCACTTGTATTCGCCGCGCCGAAACCCTCGCGTGGGGCAAGTTGTAATTTTCGGCTAGCTTTGCCGCTTCTAAAACGTACGCTTCTGCGGTTGCGTAGTCTTCTGCAATAAGCTCGATTTCGCCGAGTTGGATCAACGAGTAGACCTGCTTGTACTTCGCAGGTAGCCGTTGGAGCTTCGAGTGGGCAATCGATTGGTGCGCACGAGCCTCGTCTACTTGACCTCGCTGGAGGTAGATGGACGAGAGTGCGATGCGAGTGCTTGATATCTGCAAGTCGTCTTCGAGTTCTTGGAAAACCTTTAGTGCCTTTTGCAGTTCCTGTTCAAGACCTTCTGCATTTCCCCAACGGCCCTCCAAGTCCGCAATGTTGAGTTCGACAACCGTTTGCCACCACTCCTTCTTGAGGTCTTGAAACTGTTTTCTCGTGTGCCGGTAAAGCTTTCTTGCTTCGGTGAGCTGACCCTTCCCGACAAGGACCATGGCTTGATTGGTCTGTACAAGCGCGGTGAGGTATGGATCCTGGAGTTCGGTGGCCAGCGCGAGAGCCTGTTCGAGGTAGGCGGAGCTTTGGTCAATCTTCGCGAGTGTTTGTGCCCGGAATCCGGCCGCGTTTAGAGCGTACGCGCGCAGTAGCCTTGAGCCTCCAGACATTAAAGCCGTCCGCTGGATTTCGTTCCATAAACTCATTGATCCTTCGATGAGCATAAAGAACCCGCTGATTGAAGCGGCGAAACGGTAGGCGAAGTCGGGAGAATCAAGCAGTTCGACGGCCATTTGAAACGCCTTTTTTAGCGAACGTTGCTGGCAGTCAAATCTCTCAAGCCAGAGCCGTTGGCTCGATCCCGAGAAGGCCGCATATCCAGCCTCAGCAAAGGTTGCCATGCACTCGATGAAGGCGATGTTTGCCCTTTCCGACTCGCCAAGGGTGAGCAATTCTGTGCGAGCGAGATCTGCAACTTCGGGGACAAGGGAGTAAGGGGTGTGGTGTGAGCCTAGGTTGAACTGCAGTAATCCCCTTGTGGCCAAACCAGAAAGCATCGAAACCAACTGGCCCGCCGGATATCCAAAGCTTCGGCAGACTAGTTCGACTTCGGCGATCGAAAATGGGTCAGCGAACATCGAGAGGTTTCTAAGAACTGCCCGTTCGATCTCGGAGCATCGGCTCCACTCAGCCTCTAGCTCCGTTTGCTGAACAACTCGAATCGAATCTGCTGTCGCTGCTCGGGATGAAGATTCGCGATTCCGAGCAAGTGTTTCGAGGGCTTCCTCGTAAGTTCTCGTCGTACCAGGCCCGGGGGGAAGGCCGAGAAGTCGGCGAAGGGCCCCTCTCACTTCTTGATAGGCGCGGATCGTACCTGCAGTGTCGCCTCGATAAACCCGCTCACGAATGAGTTCGCATGCTGCGCGCTCATGGGCAGGGTCGACCTGCAAGATTCGAAGGCAAAGAGTCGCAATATCCTGCCAGGCTCCTTCGGCGACGGCAAGATCAAGCATTCGCTCAGACAAGCGGATATACCGCTGTTCAAGATTCTCACGTTCGCCATAAACATACTCTTCGCTTAGACCGGGCAAGAGCGCGCCTTGGTAAAGCGCAATCGCATCGCTCCATCTTTCGGGTTTGTGGGATTTCTCAAATGCCTGAAACTGCAGGCAGTCCACAACTACCCCTTCGATTTCGAACCGGACCGAGCGGCGATCTATGGCGATCAAGCGGGGCGCTTCTGGGCCGAGTGCCTTTCGGAGATCCACCAGCGATTGACGGAGGTTTGCGAGGGCTTGAACTTCGCTACTTTCTGGCCAGACCTGACCCGCGATGTGGCTCCGACTCACCTCAGCGCCGTTGGCCTTCAGCAAGATGTAGAGCACTAGGGCAACCCGTCGAGACCGAAAAGCGCCGACCTGCTCACCTCGGACTTGCATGCCAAAGGCCCCAAAAAACCGGACTTCAACTGCAGGAGCACCACTCACCACCCCCAAAGACTACCGGGTTGCGTGACAAGGTCCCGACTCACATACGATCCCGTCACGCAAGCCCCCAGAGAATGACCTTGCCTCTCAGACGAGATGCGACAGGTGAACATGAAAGCTAACCCAACGAAGTGCGGACTGATTGTCCTAACCGCGATCGCGGCCTCTCTCGCCGCCGCGGCTGACCTTCACGTCGGCCCCGACCAACGCTATCCAACGCTGGACAGCGTGCCATTTTGGAGCCTAAAGCCAGGCGACAACGTATTGATTCACTACAAGCCTGGCGGCTACCACGAGTCCTTCCAGCTCATGATGAGCGGTACGGCTACTCAGCACATCACTGTTCGCGGAGTGCCTGATCCTAAGACTGGTCGCAAGCCGACGATCGACGGTCGAAACGCAAAGATCGGTCGATCGATCTACTACGGCTACTACTGGCAGAGCTTGTACACCTACGGCGGAATCATTATTTCGCCGCCGAGAGGAAATACCTGGGGTGATGCACCGAGCTACATTGACATCGAAGGATTGGAGATATGCAACTTCCACCAGTCGAGCACGATGCTCAACCTCTATGGTAAGCAAGAGCAGTTCAACAAGTTCTGTGCGGGCATCTACGGAGAGCGCGTTCGCCACCTAACCGTGAAGAATTGCAACATCCACAACGACGGACTTGGAGTGTTTGTGAACTCGAAGTACGAAGCAGCTGGCGTATCACGAGACATTTTGATTGAGAACAACACGTTTGCGTTCAATGGAGTTGTTGGTTCGGTAACTGAGCACCACATTTACACCGAGTGCGATGGAATCACGATCCAATACAACACGTTCGGTCCGATGCTTCAAGGGTCGTACGGCTCGGTGATCAAG
>JBBRHU010000339.1:0-4106 GCA_038222255.1 Fimbriimonadales bacterium
CGCAAAGCCTTTAGAGGCTACGACTCGACAGAGGTGGACGCACTCGTTCACAAGGTCTCGCAGACGATTGAAAGTCTGTTGGCCGAGAATCAAAAGCTCAAGGAAGAACTTGAGCGCAACCGGCTCCAATTGGACAGGTCAGAAACCGACGCCAACGCCATTCGCGAAACCATGGTGCTTGCACAGCGTGCGGCTGAGGAAGCTCGGGCTAACGCTAACCAGCACGCGGCTCTGATTCTCGAGGAGGCTCGAAGCGGCGCAATGGCGGAACGCGTATCGAACCAGCAACGAGTGAGCGAGCTTCGTTGGGAGTACGAGAAGGTTCGTCAAGAGAAGGAGCACTTCATTGAGGAATACCGAAGCCTTCTACAACGGCAGTTACGAGCCATTGCTGACCCGCTCCCTGCTTACGCTGTAGTTGAAGGTGCGGTCGTCGATCGCGCCGTCAACGAGTCGGTACCACTCAAGGTCGCCGCAAAGGTTTAAGCATCTCACTTTCCCTGGACGAATGATTCATCCAGGGAAATGTGATCTTATCTGAACCGAAGTTGGAGCTTCTCTAGCTCTGCCGAGCCTGGACACAACGCTTCGAATGGCAGATTGTAGATTGGAGCATCGACCACTTCACTCTGCTCGATCATGTCTTTTGAATCGGGCGAGATGTAGAGCAGGCCGGTCGCGATTTCTCCCTTTGCATCGTGAGCCCGAATGTGCGCATAGGCTGCATCACGATCTGTTGGATCGTAGTTGTCATCTATCTTTCGAAGGACGACGCTGCTTCCATCGTGCATTATCACCCGCTGCGCCGAACCCGGAGCATATTCAGTGGTGATCTCATCACGCATTGGAACGAAGTCTGCGTTGATCAGCTCGATCTTGTGTTCGCGTGTGTAAGAGTAAGCCTTCGTCGAACCTTCATGGTCATTGAAGGTTACGCACGGCGAGATGACATCTACGAACGCCAGCCCCTTATGCTTCAGGCCCGCCTTAAGAATTGGCACAAGTTGCTCTCGATCTCCCGAGAAGCTACGAGCAACAAAGGTAGCACCGAGCGACAACGCCAACAGCGCGCTATCGATCGCTTGCATCGAGTTAACCTCACCTTTCTTGCTTGTAGAACCCGCGTCGGCGGAGGCTGAGAACTGTCCCTTCGTCAAACCATAGACACCATTGTTCTCCAGCACGTAGAGCAAGTTCACGTTGCGTCGTAGGGCGTGACTAAGCTGTCCCAGACCGATAGAAAGAGAGTCGCCATCGCCTGAGATGCCGATCAGAATGAGGTTCCGGTTTGCTGCGGCAGCGCCAGTGGCGATTGCAGGCATACGGCCGTGGACGCTGTTGAAGCCGTGTGCCTCTCGCAAGAAGTAGGCGGGTGTCTTGGAAGAGCAGCCAATTCCCGAGAGCTTTGCGACTCGGTGGGGTTCGACGTCGAGCTCCCAAAAAGCATGGATGATCGAAGCCGTCACGGAATCATGGCCGCAACCCGCGCAGAGGGTCGTGATTGCACCTTCGTAGTCTCGCCGCGTCAGGCCGAGAGCATTCTTCTTGAGCGATGGGTGGTGAACTTTCGGTTTTGGAATGTAGCTCATGCGATAACCTTTTCTTTTGCCATCACACCACTCACGACATGGTGGGCGCTCATTGGGAAGCCCGCGTAATAGCGGATCGACTCCAACTTTGTTTTAGGCACGCTTGTTTCCAACATAAGCAAGCTCCTTAGCTGGGCATCGCGATTTTGCTCGACGATGTAGTTCGTATCATGCTCCTCTAGGAACTCCCGAATATCGTCGCCAAAGGGGAACCCTCGAACTCTCATGTAGTCGACTTTCAGGCCGTCAGCGGTAAGAATGTCCATCGCTTCAATGCAGGCTGCATGACATCCACCGATGGTCACCAACCCAATCTTTGCTCCGTCTTGACGCTTGATGACGGGGGCAGGAACGGCACTGGCCGCGCTATTCACCTTGCGAGCAATCCGGTCGACCACCTCTTGATATTCGTCGGCGTCCTCGGTATAGCCACCCAACTTGTTGTGACCCGAACCTCGCGTAAAGAACGCCCCCTTGGGATGTTCGCCTGGCAGTGTCCGGTAAGGAATGCCATCTCCGTCAACATCGACGTATCTGGCGAAGCTCTTCACCTCTTCCAGTTCCTTGGCGTTCAAAACTTTGCCACGGTCTGGCCGATAGCTATCATCCCATGTCAGCTTTGGAATCATCCAGTCATTCATTCCGATATCAAGATCGGTTAGAACGAGCACCGGAGTTTGATACCGTTCCGCTAGGTCAAACGCGACCACGGCAAACTCAAACGCTTCACGGGGGTCTGCAGGGTAGATGCAGATGTGCTTGGTATCGCCGTGAGAGGCGTAGGCACACATCATCAGATCGCCCTGTTGGGTTCGAGTCGGCATTCCGGTAGAGGGGCCAGTGCGCTGTACATCAAAGACGACAGCCGGAACTTCCGCATAGTAGGCCAGCCCAAGGAACTCATTCATAAGCGAAATGCCTGGGCCAGACGTAGGTGTGAACGCTCGCGCGCCAGCCCATGACGCCCCGATGACCATGCCGATCGCTGCGAGTTCGTCCTCGGCCTGAAGGATCACGTATCGGTTCTTCTTGGTTTCCGGGTCTCGTCGATATCGCTGGCAGAAGCCTTTGAAGCCCTCCATCATTGAGGTGGATGGGGTGATCGGATACCATGCGCCAACCGTGCATCCCGCGTAGACACAGCCGAGCGACGCTGATGTGTTGCCATCTATGAGGATGCTATCCTTCGTCTCATCCATCCGCTCCAGCTGGATGGGAAGCGGGCAATCAAAGTGCTCCTTGACGTAGTTGTATCCAAGGTCAATCGCACGGTCATTTGAGTCTACAAGCGCAGGCTTCTTCGCGAACTTCTCTTTCGTAAGCGCACGTATGACCTCGGTGTCCATTCCGATCAGCGCGGCGAGAGCACCGGCGTAGACGATGTTCTTCATCAAGATCCGCTCGCGCACACCTCTGAATGCTTCTGCACAAAGGGTTGAGAGCGGAACGCCGATGAGATTCACGTCATCGCGTTTTAGCTTTTCGTCGAGTGGACGAGACGAGTCGTAAACCAGCCAACCGCCGGATCGAACTTCCTTGGCATCTTGCTCGTAAGTTGCCGGGTTCATCGCAACCATGAGGTCAAAGATGGGGGTTCGAGCGGTGTAGCCCTTACCGCTCACGCGAATCTCGTACCAAGTTGGCAAGCCCTGGATGTTCGACGGGAAAACATTCTTGCCCGTTACTGGGATGCCCATGCGGAAGATGGTCTGCATAATCAGACCGTTTGCGCTTGCAGAACCGGTGCCGTTTGGAGTGGCAATTTTGAAGGCAAAGTCGTTAACGCGGTTGCTCATGATCTCAATATCTCCCCCGCTGTTGCTTCGGCGACCGGAGCGCCAGCATAGGGAAGTTGCAAAACGAACCTACGCATATCCCATGCGTAAGTGGGGCAGCGCTCGGCACATAGGCCACAGTGAAGACAAACATCCTCGTCTTTGATCATTACTCGTTTCGTCTGCTTGAGTTCGTCTGAAACAAAGATCGCCTGCTCCATGTTCGCCGCAGGTGCGGTTAGCCGATTTCGAAGCTCGGGCTCTTCACCGTTTGGGGCGATGGTGAGGCAGTCTACAGGACAGATGTCAATACAGGCGTCGCACTCAATGCAGAGTGAAGCCGAGAACGAAGTTTGGATATCGCAGTTGAGGCACCGCTCAACTTCTTGCCGAGTCTGCTCTTCGGTGAATCCAGATTCCACCTCGATAGTCATCTTCGAAAATCGAAGTGGCATATCCACGTGCACCATCTTCTGGCGCTTGGCGGCACTGTAGTTGTTGCTGTAAGACCATTCGTGGAGTCCCATCTTTGTGGGGATCATGGTCTTTTCGTTGAGGGGCCGGTCGGTTACCATGCGCCCTGAGCAATAGTTGTGGATCGAGATCGCCGCTTGGTGGCCGTGTTCGACAGCCCAGATGATGTTGGCGGGGCCAAAGGCAGCGTCCCCGCCGAAAAATACACCGGGACGGGTTGCCATGAACGTCGATTTGTCGACGACGGGCATGTCCCACTTATCAAACT
>JBBRHU010000340.1:0-4099 GCA_038222255.1 Fimbriimonadales bacterium
CGGTCGTCGATCCGCCCCGTGTAAAGGAGCTTTCCAGCCGGATCAAAGACTGCAACCGTCGGAACCGCCGTAGCCCTGGCGTACCTAGCAAGAGCATGTGATCGATCAACCCCAGTTGGGATTCTCAGTGAGAACTCTGATTGATGCTTCCGCACATCAACGAGGGAAATTTTCTCGTCTTCGTGAACTAGGACAAAGGCGATCTTTTTCTTCGTGTATTCGTCGACCACTCGATTGATCTCCGGTGAATACTTGCGGCAGATCGGGCATTCGGCGAGCACAAAAAAGCAGACGGTTGCCTTCTGACCACGCTCTGCGAGAGGAGCCATTTTTCCGCCTGTCGCGGTTTCAATCGTAATCGCGGGAGAACCGAGTGCAAGGAGAGCAGATAGCGTCGCGAGCATATATCTTCTTTAGACGTCCATTCGTGGGCTGGATGCACAGTAAATAACCAGGTCTAGTGGCTTTCAGCTTCCTTGAGTATCCTCTCTCAAGGGACAAGCATGGTTCGACATCAAGCAGGAAACTTTACGTGGGAAGGAGTTGATGTGCTTCCGTACAAAGAAACGGGCACACATTTCAAGAGCATTACCCGACAGACGCTCTTCCGCGGTGAGGGCGACCTACCGGCCGAAATGCGCTATTTTGAAGTGCAGTCAGGAGGCTATTCCACGCTCGAGCGCCACAACCATCAACATGTAGTCATGATCATTCGTGGATCAGGTCGTGTCCTCGTCGGCGACCAGATCACACAGATTAACACTCACGACCTAGTCCACATTCCCCCTCTCACCTGGCACCAGTTCCACGCCGATCAAGGCGAAGAACTGGGCTTTCTGTGCGTTGTTGCCGTAGATCGCGACAAACCTCAGCGCCCAGACGGTGAGTTACCCAATGAGTTAAGTTCGGTGGCTGAGATTGCAGCTTTCGTTAAGATCTGAAGGGCAAACTGAATCTCCGGCAAGGTTTCGAATTCTCTTCGAGGGTCAGACCCTAGGGTCGAGGTGATCGCGGAGCATAATCGATATCAAGGCATGACCAGCAAACGAAAATTTGGCTTTGAGACCCGCATGCTGCATGCCGGGCAAATCCCTGATCCCCACGTCGGCGCGAGAGCGACCCCGATTTACCAAACGACCTCATATGTGTTTGGTGACACCGACGAGGCCGCACACCTCTTCGAGCTGAAGCAGTACGGAAACATCTACTCGCGGATTAGCAACCCCACGACGGCTGTCCTCGAAGAGCGCGTGGCCTCACTTGAAGGCGCTACTGGCGCGGTGGCAGTCGCGAGCGGAATGGCCGCAGAGTTCGGTACCTTCATGACGCTCTGCAGCCCAGGAGACGAGATCGTCGCCTCTTCTCAGTTGTACGGAGGAACGTTGACGCTTCTTGCCCACACGATGAAAAAGCTGTGCGTCACCACTACCTTCGTTGACCCTTCGGACCTCGAAGCTTGGGAAGCGGCGATCACGCCCAAGACCCGCGGACTTTTTGTGGAAGTGATCGGCAACCCGATCAACAGCATTGCCGACCTCGAAAAGTTGGGAGAACTCGCGAAGAGCAAGAACATCCCCCTCATCGTTGACAGCACGTTCGCCACCCCCTACCTCTGCCGCCCCATCGAATGGGGCGCGACGATCGTGATCCACTCCGCAACAAAATTCATGGGTGGGCACGGAACGAGCATTGGTGGCATCGTCGTCGACTCCGGTGACTTCGACTTTTCCCACTTCCCAACGATCGCAGAAGCTTCCCCCTCGTACCACGGAATGAAGTTTTACGACACATTCGGTCACTACGGGTTCCTGATGAAGCTCCGAGCGGAGATTGTTCGGGACACGGGAGCATGCATCTCGCCAATGAACTCATTCCTGTTGCTTCTTGGGCTAGAAACCCTTTCGCTCCGGATGGACCGGCACGTTCAGAACGCGATTGCCGTCGCAAATTTCCTGGAGGCTCATCCCCAGGTCGAACGAGTTCACTACGCCGGCCTTCCAAGCCATCCCCACCACCACCTCGCGAAGAAGTACCTGTCCAAGGGGGCTGGCGCGGTGCTCTCATTCGAAATTAAGCCGAAAACGGGAGGAGCCCGAGCTGCAGGTAAGAAGTTTATTGAGGAGCTTCAAATCTTCTCGCATCTTGCAAACGTGGGCGATGCGAAAAGCCTCGTCATTCACCCCGCTTCAACCACACATCAACAACTTTCTGATGCCGAAATGGTCGCTTCTGGAATCACGCCAGCGATGATCCGGCTTTCGGTCGGACTCGAAACTACGGAGGATTTGCTATGGGATCTGGATCAAGCCTTGTCTGTGATATAAGACTGAACACTCGACTCACGCCCGAACAACGGGAGAAGTATCAGAACTCGAAGCAGATTCAAGAAATGCTGCGAGATGCGAAGACCATCGCGATTGTCGGGCTTTCGACTGAGTCCACGAAAGCGAGCAACATGGTTGCGTCATATCTAAAGGACGAGGGCTTCAAGATCATCCCGGTCCATCCCAAGGCAGTTGAGATTTTGGGCGAAAAGGCATACCGTTCAGTCTCGGCAATTCCATTTCCTGTCGATATCGTCGATTGCTTCCGCCCCTCGGACGAAATTCCCGGAATCGTTCGGGAGAGCATTGCCAATGGAGCCAAAGCCGTCTGGACTCAGCTTAGAATTATCAACTTCGAAGCGGCAGACTTGGCGATCGAGGCTGGGCTAGTCGCGGTCATTGACAAGTGCATCAAGATGGAGCACGGCCGTTACGGCGGAATGCTTCACTGGGCAGGAATGAACACCGAAGTGATCACCGCCCAGCGGCGCAAAAAGTAGTCGCAGGGCTACGGTTCGCAGACAATTCGGAAGCCGCAGAAGGGACCATCAGAGAGCCACCAGCGGCTCTTTGGGATCTGCGGATCTGAGTCTTGCCAGTCCGGAACCCAATATTGACGGGCCGATGGAAGAACCTTTTCGGCCTTGTCAAGGAAGGTCGCACCGCACACAACCGACTTCCCGGTGAGGTCATACGCCCACTCGCCCGTGTTGCCGTACATGTCGTAAAAGCCCCAAGCGTTTGGAGCCTTCTTGCCGACGGCGTGAGTCACTTCTTTACTGTTGCCTGCATACCAGCCGACTTTGTCGAGAGCGGACTTATCCATCTTGACCGGACCACCCGTGCCAGCTCGGCAGGCGTATTCCCACTCGGCTTCGGTCGGAAGGCGATATTTCTTCTTGGTCACTGATGAGATCCATCGACAAAACATCTCGACGTTCGTGATACTCAAGCTGATGGCTGGAAATCCGTGATGACCCCATCCGAGGTCGGGCAAAATATAGCTTCGGCTGGGTCGGGCGACGACGTCGGGGCCGTACTTTGTCTGATCGTAGGCAGGAGAAGGCTTACCGCTGCTCGTGAAGAGGTCGAAAGCTTCCCAAACGGTTTCGGTGCTCGCCATGTAAAAGGGTTTGACATCGACAGTCTTGGCCCCGATCTTGATTTTCCCGGCGGGAACGGGGAGCATTTGAATCTTTATGACCGAGTTAGGTAGGGTCTCGGTGTACTTCACAAGTTGGGCTGGCTTTTGGTTTGGCTTGGCAGATCCGTGCAGGACGGGCACCAAAACCCCGAGGGCCACCAAACCCCACGCTGAATGTCGAGCGTATGAGTGAAGACGTTGATCCAATCGTGCGTTTCTCATGGTTAGTTTAATGCTCGCGCTGAGCCTCAGTTCACCGGTTGCCTCGTTGCAATCCGACTCTCTCTCCCGTTTTACCTTCACGGAGTATCACATGGGCATTGATGCCCTCCTTGTGGTCTACGCCCCAAGCAAGACAGTCGCCGAAAAAGCCTGCATCGCCGCATTTGAGCGACTCGCAGAATTAGACTCGATGATGAGCGACTACCGCAAGGACAGTGAGCTGATGCGCCTCTGCGATCAGGCTGGAGGACCGCCCGTGCCGATCTCGAGGGATCTTCTCGTCGTGTTTCAACGCGCGCAAGAGATGTCGAAGCAAACCGGTGGCGCGTTCGATATCACAATTGGCCCGCTCGTCTTGCTTTGGAGGCAAGCGCGAAAGACCCGCATACTTCCGGACCCCGCCGCCGTA
>JBBRHU010000341.1:0-4093 GCA_038222255.1 Fimbriimonadales bacterium
CCTTTGGGTTGATAGGGATTCACAGGCGGGCCACCGGCGGCGGGGTTCAAGAGACCCGAAGCCGCGAGCACCGTATCTCGGATTGACTCTGCAGGAAGCCGGTGACTCGGGCCGCGAGAGTACAGGCGGTTGAGCGGATCAGCCAGTCGTAGCTTCGGCGTGGAGGAGGAATCTTGACGATATGTCGCCGAGAGGACGACCTGCTTAAAGAACTTCTTCACGTCCCATCCGCTGTCCCTGAACCTTCTCGCGAGAAAATCGAGCAGCTCGGGGTGGGTCGGTGGCGCTCCCTGGGTGCCAAAATTCTCTGCACTCTCGACAAGTCCAGATCCAAAAAGCAGTTGCCAATATCGGTTCACGGCAACCCGTGAGGTCAGCGGGTTCTTGGAGTCCGTCGTCCAATTCGCGAGTGCAAGCCGGTCATTTTTGATTTTGACGTTGAGCGGTGGAAGCGCGCCAGGAACTCCGCGTGTGACTCGATTCTTCTCCGTCTTCGGCGAATCGTATTGGCCGCGAGCCAGTACATAGGCAGGAATATTGACCTTCGATTCTTGCATCACCGAAATCTCACGCAGCTGTTCTTGGTAGTTCGCAAGGTCTTGCATTCCTTTATGGAACCCAGCCTCTATGGCGCGAGATTCGGTGTCAAAGGCGGATGCGTAGTATGTCTTCAGTTCCCGCTCATGTTTTCCAGGGTCGGAGAGGGCGCGCGTAATCGCAGTCCCATCATAGAGATCTTGTACTTCGAGTTCGCTAAGGGCTCGGTCGGCAAACGCAATGTCGTCAAGCTTGCCTCCCTTGAATCCAAGCTCTCGAAAACGTTGCGCGAACGACCAATCGCCACGACTCGGACCAAGGTCGCCGTAGGCGTTGATCTTTTTCCACAGGGAGTTCTGAAGCACAGAAGTCGAGGCGGGCTTGCCCCCAACGTAAAGCTTGAGGCCATCTGCGCTATCTCCACCGTCCCAAGACCAACCGACATGCGTCCAATCATTCCTAGCAATTCTGGTCTTAGTCCGGATCGCGACCGCGTTTCCCGGCCAGTGACGCATTACGCGAGCGGTCAGAAAGCCGTCTTCGAGGACCATATCAAATCCACAGAATCCAACGTCAGTTCCGCCGGTGCGATGCATCAACACGATCGGCTTTCGCTGTCGCTGAGTGTCATTAATCCAGAACGACCACGTGAAAGCGTCCCATCGTTCTCGCCCAGGAAGCCCCCTAAGGGCGAGTCCGTTGTCTCCATCAAATTCGACCGCACTTCCCGTGTGACCAGGGACCACTTTCGCCGAGGATATCTTCTCAACGACGACCTTCGATCCTTCGGAGACGGCGAACTTCCCGTTCGCAAATGTGTCTAGGTTTGTACGAACAAGCAGATCGGGAATCTCGGATTTCGAAGGATGTTTGGCGATCCAACTGACGTATCTGAGGTCGGCAGCCTTTCTAGCATCCGTTCGCGCTTCGCGCAACTTCTTGACCTTCTCCATCACACGCTTCCCTTTGACCTCTTGCTCTGGGGTCGGAAGGAGCAGCGACGGTGTCGGGACAATCTCCGAACTTAGGAGGAGACCAAACTCCTCAATCGAGTTGAAGTAAGCGAAGAGCTGGTAGTAGTCCTTCTGCTTGATCGGGTCATATTTGTGGTCATGGCATCGTGCACAGCCGAGAGTTAGGCCGAGCATCGAGGTGCCGAACGTATCGACTCGGTCAACCGCGTATTCCGTTTTGAACTCCTCGGGAATCGAACCCCCTTCGTTGGACTGTCGGTGTAGTCGGTTGTAGGCAGTCGCTAGAATCGAGTCCCTCGTAGCTCCCGGCACGAGGTCTCCGGCAAGTTGATAGGTCAGGAACTTGTCGTAAGAGAGGTTTTGATTAAACGACCTAACCACCCAGTCTCGATAGGGCCAGTTAGGGGCGATCAAGTCCGACTGATATCCGTAACTGTCCGAGTATCGAGCCGCGTCGAGCCAGTCGATCGCAAGCCTCTCACCAAAATGAGGCGATGCCAACAGGCGATCCACGACCTTGTCATACGCTTTCGCCGTGGTGTCGCTCTCGAAGGCAGCGATCTCCGCCTCGGTCGGCGGTAAGCCTGTCAGGTCAAGCGTCACTCGCCGGAGCCAGCGCCACCTTTGAGATTCTTTACTCGGCGTGAGCTTTGCGGCGGCGAGACTGCGATAGATAAATCGATCCAGGTCATCCTTCGCCCAGCCAGACCCTACAGCCGGAACCGTCACCTTTGTTGGGAGAGACTCAAACGACCACAACTTTCCGTATTTCGCGCCCTCTTTGATCCACCGAGTCAAAGTCGCGATCTCGGCGGGGGTAAGAGTCTTGCCGCTCGACAGTGGCGGCATCGGAGCGTCGTGATCTTTGATCCGCTTAAGGATTAAGCTTCGATCTGGGTTTCCGGGGACGATTGCGAATCCGTCGTCTCGTTTAGCAAATGCGCCGTCAGAAGTATCTAGCCGCAGACCCGCCTTCCGCCCGGAAGGATCTGGACCGTGGCATAAAAAGCATTTGTCACTCAGGATCGGCAGGATCTCCCTGGCAAAGTTCACCTTAGTGGTCTGAGGCGCCCAATTCGAAGCGAGGATCGCTGCGCCCGTGAACCACACAGAACTTGCTCCGAGAATCAGAACGCTCGATGCCCCGCGAATCGCTTTCACACTCTGTAGGTTAACACGAATCCACAAGCCGCCGCCCCGCCCGGTCGGAGAAAGATACGACCGTGGACTCCGACTAAATCGCCTAAACTAAATTTCCAATGCCGCTCGCACCCAGGTCGTACGCGATTGAAGAATATACACGAACGGTTTGCCCCCAATGCGCTGGCGAGCACCGTTTGCGCGCGGACTCGCCAGACACATTCGTGGATGGGATGCTCGTCTCGCACAATGGATCGATTTGGCTTCGACGATTCTGTCCCCGGCATGGCGAAACCGAATCGCTGTACGAAGAATCTGCGGAGATCTGGCGAAGCCGTTTTGGGTGGTCAACTCCCACCCTCAGCATCACTCCTGACCGGCCGAATAACTTCGGTGGATTCCCCGACGGATACCGAAACGGGTTGCCTGCCAGCCATGGCCAGCACACCTGCATCTTGTTGTTGAACGTCACCGAAAACTGCAACTACTCTTGCCCGACCTGCTATGCGTCGGCCCTCGATCCTGGGTCACCGGTCTCTGATCGACCGACGATCACAGAGCTCCTGCATACCGTCGACACGATGATCGAAAGAGAGAAGGGTCAACTGAGCGTGGTCATGATTTCGGGCGGTGAGCCGACCGTTCGAAAGGATATCGAGGATCTTCTCCGACAACTCTTCGACCGCAAGATCACTCGCGTCATGTTGAACACGAACGGTCGGCGCATCGCTCGTGACGATCGTTTTCTCAAGTTCCTGCAAGACAACCGCGACCGGGTCGAGGTGTACCTGCAGTTCGATGGCGTTGAACCTTCGACTTACCAGGCGCTTCGTGGGGAAGATGTGTCCGCCGAAAAGCTCGAAACCTTGCACCGACTTCAATCCGCCGGAATCTTCCACACCCTTGTCACAACTGTCGCCAAAGGAGTGAACGACCACGAACTCGGAACGATTATGGAGCTAGGAATGAAGACTCCACGATGCGCTGGAGTTGCCTTTCAGCCAATGTTTGGTTCGGGGAGAACCCAGGTTTACGACCCGACCGACCGGATTACTCCTAGCGGCGTGATTCGTCGGCTCTCCGAGCAAACGCGGGGACTCACTTCGCCGCCAGATTTCATTCCGCTCCCCTGCTCTCACAAAGACTGCTGCGACATTGCCTATTTCCTCCGTACCAAAGAGGGCTGGAAGTCGCTAAACACGCTTGTCGGTCGAGATGAGCTGAAGCAGTGGATCCACCTCGTTTCGAACTCAATCTCGTTCGAAAACGCGAGCGAGGCGGTGAAGGAGCTGGTCAAGGCCGGGACACTACAGCGCGTTTTTTCCGAACAACAAAGGTCGAATGCGCTGACCGTAGCTCGGGACCTCCTCACGATGTGCGAGTGTGTGCCGGGCGTTGCCGAACTGCTCATTCCCGCGCAGCGGAAACGAGCGGTCGAAGAA
>JBBRHU010000342.1:0-4057 GCA_038222255.1 Fimbriimonadales bacterium
GAGATCTGCGCGCGGCCCGCGAACGAGAAGCCATTCGTCTTGTTACCGGTCGGATATCCTGCAGAAGATTGCGAGGTCCCCGACCTTGATCGGAAGCGCTTGGACGAAATCGCGGAATTCTTCGAAGCAATCT
The DNA here is from genome assembly GCA_038222255.1 of Fimbriimonadales bacterium. Classification (GTDB taxonomy): domain Bacteria; phylum Armatimonadota; class Fimbriimonadia; order Fimbriimonadales; family Fimbriimonadaceae; genus Fimbriimonas. Next base: position 134 of record JBBRHU010000342.1, read on the forward strand.
AAAGAAGAATTTTGCGAAGAGCATGCCGGCAGGGCGGTTCGGGTGGGGTTGCTTCGCCCTTTTTTTGCCCTATTGCTCGGCTCTTCCACTGAGCAGCCTCTCCCAAGGCACTCCGTTTCGTTGAGGCGGTGTGAAAACAAACACTGGTTGAAGCAATGGTAGACGTTTGAGACGCTTGCAGAACCGGTGCTGGAGGACGTGCATCTCGATCTCATACCTACACGCTCCACGGATACCTGCTCCTCCTGTGGACAGAGTCGATGCCAACCGATGTTCGTCTCCGTTGAGCGCCGCGGGACCGAAGCGTTTCCGATTTTATCGGTCAGTTCATGGTGACTTCGACTTAACCAGTGACTGCATTTCGGATCGCTATCGAAATCAAGTGACCTAATTGGTGGATTTCCTTCCCTGCCTTCTCAGGGCCCATCTTACGGAAGGCGCTTAGCAGGTGGCAGAGTGCCTCGTCTTTGCGGGAAACAAGATTGTCGGCGAGAGGACACTCGATGGCGCACGTTGACTAAGCTGGGTATTGAAGATCGATTTGACCGGACCTTGGAATGTATCCGCCGCCTTGCTTTCGACAAACCACATCTACACTCTGCGGACCTGGGGCGTCAGTCCGACTTCTTGGCCCTTCATGGGTATGCCGAATACTTCCTCCTGCAAGGCTTGGTCAAAGTGGATTTTACCGAGGTTCTCTTTTTTCCAACTGTCAATGTATTCATGGATTAGCCGCTTCCCATCGATCTGGATTCGTACGCAACTCCACTTCGTGCGGCCGCGCACTTTGCATCTTGTCGCGCTCAGCGCCTTGAATCATCGTTTAGCTAGGATATGTGAACAGATTCTTGCTGTTCCGGCGACTTAGCAAAATTTAGAATCCAGGTTGTCGGTTCTAACCGTACACACTTGGATGCACCGCCGCTCATTGGGGGTCCGAAAGAATCCAATCTGGCCATGTAAGATTCCCCAAACGGAAGCCTAGGACTCCCTCGATCTCGGTAGGAATACTCCTCTCGCACCCTGCTTGGTGAGATGCGCGCGCCTGACGTGAGCCTCATGCACGTGGATAGTCGCAGTTTTCAGTGATCTTTCTCAATTCGACGACCCTTCCAACTGATCTTAACAGTTCCACAACCAAACTGATAGAATTACAAATAGAATCCGAAGAACTCATGACCATCACCGAACAAATTGAAGAGTATGTGGCTAGCCTTCCTGAGCCGAAGCGGGGGGAGATGTGGGGGTTGCATCGGCTTGCGCTGGAGACGTTGCCGGGTTGCCGAATTTGGTTCACCGATGGCAGGAACGCCGACGGGAAGGTTGTTGCCAATCCGAATATCGGCTACGGGTTCTACACGATCAGCTATGCGGATGGGACTACGAGAGATTTTTATCAGATAGGTTTGAGCGCAAACAAAACTGGACTCTCCGTTTACATCCTGGGGCTAGAAGATAAGACCTACCTAATCAAAACGTTCGGAGAAACGATCGGCAAGGCAACCGTGACTGGATATTGCATACGGTTTAAATCCGTGAAGGACATCGATCTTGGTGTCCTCCAGGCGGCGATTCGGTATGGGTTTGAAGCTCGTAGCACATTAAATTGATCCCATCAAATCTACTCAGCGCGTTCACAATTACCTAGCAGTTCGACACCCAATCCGGCTCGATAGAATGAGCGAAAAGCAGTTCTTGAAGTTGGCCGACATGGACGCCGAGGTGGCGAAGCGTCAACAGTACGTGGTCCAGTTTCGGGAAATCTTCATACCATGGGAACCCGCTCTCGGCAGATTCAAGGTCGAGCGATTCGATGATGTTGCCCATCTTTTCGCTAAGGAAATCGATGAATTCCAGAAGGTCACCCTTTGAGTAGAACGTGCCCTCTGGAGGAAGCTCCTGGTCCTCATCAACAAAAGTCATGACAGCATGGTCAATGTGCTTATCCCATGCCTTAAACATCGTGTGGCTCTGCGACAGATAGAAGTGGGTGTAGAAACTAGCGTGATAGGCAATACGCCAAAAAGTGCGTGGTGGCTTATCAACAATAGTGGCCCAAAGTTCTTCAGGACACAGGGCTACGCATTCGCGTAACATGGCGAGACCGGCTCTAAACTGTCCTGTTAATGCTTTCTTTAATTCCATACTAGCCCTTCCTTTTCTAATTAACCTACGTAGACCTGTTGATCATCCCAGCAAGTCTGCAAATAGTCGATCTGGCCGAGATGAAGAGTCGCATGCCAGCCCGGTAGGCCCATTAGCTGCTTCATCGGCATCGACCATCCCTGTGCGGAAGTGAGCGTACCTTCTACCTCTTCCGGCGTGAGTGTATCAAGAGCTTCGAGAACTTCGGCAGTTCCTGAACGGAACACCATTTCCATCTCTTCGCGGCTCGTAATCGCAATCTCCTCGGCGTCTCTTTCCGCGAGCCACTCAGTCAGGTTTTCTGGGGCTGGGAGCTGTCTCTCGCGAATCATGCTGGCGAAGCGGCCGGCGTAGAGGGCGGTGTGTGCGCCAATCCGTAGCGCAGATTTTGCCGTTGGCACGGGAGTCCACGTTAGCTTGTCCTCAGGGACGTACGAGAAGTTCCGTAGGAACATGTCCATGTTCCCAACCGCTCGCTGCTTAGCTAATTCGATCAAATCCACGATCGCAAGTGTACACAGTGAGGGCCCGTAGAAACAATTCCGATCTGCTCGTCCGGATCCTTTACTGTTGAAGCACCCGAACCATAAATCTCCTCAATCATCGCTGATATACCGAAATATTAGGCAATTTCGTGTGCAAATTCCTCTATACTCGGGCAGGTCAGATGAGGTAATTCGCCAGTGGAGAGACCAACATTAGCGGCCAAGGATGAAATGAAAACTTTCGCCAGAATATTAAGCGTCATCTTAGGCTCAGCCTCCGTCTCCAGCGTGATGGCTCAAAACAGCAAGATGACCGCCATTCCCATTCCCAAACAGCCAGACGCAATCGTTCTGAGCACGGGCAAGTTGGCAGAGGCCACCGCCGAGGAGAGTTGGCATTCGCAATATGGGAGCATGTTTGCGCGAAATGTGAGCATTGCGACTCTCACGCCATTCCTGCCATCGAAGGCAACCGCAACCGGCGCAGCGGTAATCGTTGCTCCCGGCGGAGGTTTCCGCACGCTCTCCATGGAAAACGAAGGCTGGGAGGTTGCAAGAGCCCTGGCAAAAAGAGGTGTCGCTGCATTCGTTCTGAAGTACCGACTCATCCCAACCGCAGCCACGTTGGCAGAATTTGAAACTCCAAAACAACCAGGTCCCCGTCGTCCTACAACAGGTCAAGACCCCGCATTGGCCTATGCACCGCAGATAGCAGACGCATCCGCTGCATTCGCGCTTGTCCGGTCTCGTGCTGCTGAATGGAATGTTGATCCAGCCAAGGTCGGAATGATTGGCTTCTCCGCGGGAGCGATGCTAACGCTTTCAACTACGCTCTACGGGAAAAACGTAAATCCTGCGTTCATCGGCGATGTTTACGGCCCTCTTCAAGCCGTGAAAGTTCCAGCAGATGCCCCGCCGTTGTTCATTGCACTCGCCGCTGATGACCCACTCTTTGCGAACGCTGGATTTGGCTTGATCGATAGTTGGAAAACTGCGAAGCGACCCGTCGAATTCCACTTCTTTGAGCGAGGCGGACATGGCTTTGGAATGTACAAAAAGGAAACGACGAGCACGGGTTGGTTTGAGTGTTTCGCCTCTTGGTTGAAAATGCACGGATTTATCAAAGTGTAGAAACCGTCTTGTCCGCTCCTGTACAAAATCTTGCTAGTCGAGCTGTCGATTTCCCGTCTCGACGTTCGACTAGATGATGATCCCAGGACACTCGCATCATGAATCGTTCATTTAACACTCACCACCTCGTCTCCACCAACGCAATAGCCCTCGCCCTTCTATC
>JBBRHU010000343.1:0-4029 GCA_038222255.1 Fimbriimonadales bacterium
GTTCTGAACTAGGTGAAAGAGCTTGCCGTCTTCTTCCGTGGTCTTCAATGAGGCCGTCGTGTCGAACGGATTGCTATTGCCTCGACGCTGACCCTGGGTTGCCGGTGGGGCTAATGGGGTGCTTAGGATGGGAAGCACTCCGAAGGAAGATTGGATCGCAAGAAGTGCAAGACTCGATAGCATGATAAAGGTGTTCTTACCCAATTCCTTCACATACTCACCTGAGTTTCTCGCTCCAGGTGCCAAACCTTTCGTCTAGAACCCACTTTCTAGACTCGGTATCCTCTTTTCATGGATTTCTCCCTCAGCGCCGAGCACGAGCTCATCCGCGAAAGTGCATATCGATTTGGGCAAGATAAGGTTCTCAACGGGCTTGCTGAGCGAGACAGAGAGCACCGAAGCGATCGACAAATGCTGGATGACCTCGCCGAATCCGGTCTGCTCGGAGTCAGCATTCCCGAGAAATACAGCGGCAGCGGGACGGATTACATCGCGCTAGGAATTGTCTCGGAAGAACTTGAGCGCGCTGACAGCAGCGCCAGAGTCGTGATGAGCGTTCATAGCGGCCTCCACTGTCTCACCACTTTGCAATGGGGTACCGAAGAGCAACGCCAGCGGTGGCTTCCAAAGTTGGCCACAGGTCAGCGAGTCGGAGGTTTCGCCCTGACCGAGCCAAATGCTGGAAGCGACGCGATCAATATCAGCACGCGCGCTGTACGAGATGGCGACAGCTATATTTTGAACGGCGAGAAAACATGGATTTCGCTCGCCGACTATGCTGACCAATTCCTCGTCATCGCCGTCACCAATCCCGAAGCAAAGTCGAAGGCATCCGGCATGAGCGCGTTTATCATCGATCGCACCATGGCAGGATTTCACAGCAAGGCGCTCAAGGGCAAGCTTGGTGTTCGAGCAGGCAATACCGGCCAGATTTTCTTTGAGAATCTTCGAGTGCCGATTGAGAATCGTCTTGGAGAGGAAGGTGATGGATTCAAGGTCGCGATGTCTGCACTCGATCACGGACGGTACACGGTTGCCGCCGGCGCAGTCGGCATCATTGAAGCTTGCCTAGATGCCTGTGTCAAATACTCCAACCACCGGATGGTCGGCGGGGAGGCAATCGGCAAAAAACAGCTTGTGCAACAGATGATCGCCTCGATGGTGCAGGGACGAGAGATCGGTCGACTGCTTTATTACAAGGTCGGCTGGATGAAGAATCAGGGCCTCCGCCATACGAAAGAGTGTTCATTGGCAAAGTGGACAAACTGCGCCGCCGCATTTGATGCAGCAAACAAAGCGATCGAAATTCACGGAGCATACGGTTTTAGTGACGAGTTCCCAGTCGAGCGCTACTTCCGCAACTCACGTGGGGCAATGATCTACGAAGGCACTCACGAAATCCACACGCTTATGCAAGCCGAATACGAACTAGGTTATCGAGCAGATCGGCCGCTTGCGAGAACGCTACCGGCCTGGCCGTGCTCTGAGTGAGGTTACAGAGGTTCTCGAAGCGGGAACCCCTGAACAGCGCTATTTCGTGCCCGGCATCAAGACGTCTTTCAGTCCGAAGTATGGATCCTTGTAGGGAATTTTGAGGATGTCCATCAAAATTGCATCTCTTGCCGTCTCAGTCGTTGGGAACTGTGTGAGCGTCGAGAAGTAGAAGCAGACAACCGGCCGGACCATCGTCAAGTTTGTAAAGGTATCTGCCATGACAATCTTCGCGGGAAGGTCATTCGTGGCCTCTCTCCCGGGAGCGACTCGGCCCCGAGTTTCGAGCGCAGTCATAGGTTGCAAGCTCAAATCTTGGAGCTTGCTTGCCGCAAATAAGAACGCTTTTCGCTGTGGAGAATCTGTTGACTTGACCTGAGGCTGAGCTCCGGCTATAGCGGGGACGCCCATGATCTGAAGCGTTGGCGACTCGGCGAACGACTTCGAAAGTGTCGTGAAAGTTGGAAGTGGAACACCCTTCTTCGCCACATGGTATGCCTTAACCTCTTCCCAACTCTTGCCGAAATTCGCCTTGATCGAATCGCGGATAACTGTTTGATAGCCTGTTTTTGAGTACACGCCGGGCAAGGCATCAAACACGCTGCCATCGGGGTTGCAAAGGTAGCTCACGGCGTTACCGCGGACTGTCCTGACGAGCTGTTTCCCGTCGCCCAGGTCGATATAGACTTTCGGGACGGCGCGTACCATCTCCCACGCGACCACGACTTCAGTCTCCGCCATCTTCTTGAACTCAGGGGAATTGAAAACGGTCTCTCGCATTGTGCGTGCGTTTGCGCACGGCATTTCTTCATCAATTTTGCCAAACATACTCAACAGCAAAATCGGCTTTCCAGTCCTCGCTGCTTCTAATTTAGCGTCCGCGAATTGGTTGAACCAGCTCACTCCGTGAACGAGAGTGGTCTTTCGCTTGCTTGACTCGCCAAATCCTGCCAGACACATAAACGCGACGCATGCCGCAGAAACCAAAATGACTCGTGACCTTTCCATAGCTTCTTCCCTAACGCCTAAACGTGTCAGTGAAGGGGCCGTTTCGCCTGAATCTACATCGGGTAAAAGCAAATCGTGAATTTGAAAGCCTCACTCCTTTCAATTGGACTCGTGCTTTTCGGAGGGACTGCATTTTCGCAGGCACTTCCGAAGACAGACATTCCAATTGAGCGCTATTTTCAGTATCCGCTTCTAAATGGTCGAAGCCCGAGCGCTCCCGCGATGAGTCCCGATGGCTCAAAGATCGTCTTCGGGTGGAACAATACCGGCGAGCGACGGCTTGACTTGTACGTGATGGACTTTCCGAACGGTACACCGCGAAAGGTGATCGATTCTGCAAAGATCCCCGAGTTTCCACGCCAGGAGGATTCAAGAACCGAGCTACAGAAGAAGGAAACAGCCCTGTATGACGGTGGAATTGGTGGTGCTACATGGTCACCAGACTCAAAGCAGATCATGTTCTCGTACCGGGGTCGGACTTGGATGACGAACGGGGATGGTTCTGGCCTGGAGTCCTTGTTTGACGGCGGTGTCAGCATAAGTAGCGGTCAGTTTTCACCGGACGGGCGGTTCATTAGCTATTCTGACGGGCAGAACCTGTTCCGACTTGAGCGAACAACTCGCAGGATCAAGCAGCTGACCTTTATCGGAAAGCCGAACACGGCGATCGACGGTCATGTTTGGTCACCTGATAGCAAGCACATCCTAGTGACTTGTAGCGACTCTTCAAAGCTTGGCAGCCACGTCATGATGGACTTCAGCAAGGAGCGAGCGGCTGTTGTCCCCATCAAGCGAATGTGGAACGGCGAAATGGCGAACGACGTTCAGGTTGGGCTCGTCGACTCTGATGGCGGAATTATCCGCTGGATCGCAGATTTGCCTCACTACATGTGGATTAAGGAGCTTGACTTCTCGCCCGACTCCCAAACGATCTCACTCGGCTGGATCAACGACGACTTCAAGCAGTTCACAATTTCAACCGCACCCGTGACCACTCTGAAAAAGCGGGATATCTATCACGAAAAGGCCCCGAAGAACTACATCCCTGATTTTCGCCCCGTCATCTGGTCGCGTGACTCCAAGAAAATTCTCTTCGGTACGGACATCTTAGATGGCAAGTTTGGATTCCGCTCCGTGCTTTCAATGGAGCCTAACGGCAAGAACATCACGATGGTCTACGCCGAAAACCATGATGTCGCGGCCCTAGGACGGGCGAAAGAAAGCGATCGAATCGTGCTCGTGACGCTAGGCCGAAGTCCGCTCAAGAGCGAGATCACTATCGTCGAGCCAGACGGAAAGCGAACTGTTCACGTGGTTAGCAAAGATGGTATGAGCACCGGCGTCAATTTCGACGACGCCGCTCTGCCGCTGATGAGTGACGACGGAACCAAGCTCGCGGCGATGGCGAGTGAGCGTAGCCGAAACAACGAACTCTTCGCGGTGGAGCCTGTGATGAAGCGACTCACCGTAAGCCAACGTCCTGAGTTCTCTAAGATTAAGTGGGCGAACTTTGAGGAAGTCACCTTCAAG
>JBBRHU010000344.1:0-4023 GCA_038222255.1 Fimbriimonadales bacterium
CAGCAACGCCACCGCACCCACCCAACCAATCACTTTCAGCCCCACAACTAGCCGTCCGTTGAATTTACCAAACATCAGAATCGTAAGCCCGAACGCCACAAGCGCGACGCCCCACTGAAGGTTCGTCGGGCTAGCGCCGAGGGTGTACGGTCGTGTGTGCTGGTTGAAGATAGCAAAAACGACGAGCAGCCCTCCCCGCTGTGCCCACTTCGAGATTCGTTGGCTAAGCGGGATTTCTCTTCCGCCTTCTGCGAGCGGAATCGCCACTCCCATGCAGAACAAGAACAACGGGAACACCATGTCCACCCAGGTGATGCCGGACAGTTGAGCCTGATACTCGTGGGAAGGAGGTGGTTCCTGGCGATGGTACATCCACTCCGGCAACCCATCCCACGGAACAACTCCGCTCAGCATCATCCCAAGAATCGCAAGCCCGCGCAATACATCCAGAGCTTGCGAACGGACCGGGCGGAGGCGATCTCCCATCGGAACCATTGTCCCTCATGGTTTCCGGTGGATGTTCTTGAAGAGACTCAAAACCTATCGTAAGATAGAATTTGTGACATTGCTTGCTCCTCTGCTGTTCGTGCATGAAACAGAAGGAGAGCAATGGGTTCGAGCGATGTTTTCCGATGCTAAGCAGCAAAATCTTGGCTACGAGGCTTGGAGGCTTGAGGAGGCGGTTCACTCAGCAGAATGGGTCCTGCTTAACCAGCCGAATTCTCGTCAGACAAAGAATCTACTGGCCCTCGGCTACCAAGAACTTGGTCGCTTCATGGAGGCTTCGAAGGTCTACGCAGCGTTGAGATCACATGATTCCACGGCTCGGCTGTGTCAGCGACAACTTCAATTAAGCACCGAGATCAACCAGTCTCTCCCAGAGGACCGAAGGGTTCTTCAGATATGCCAGCTCAATACAGTTAGCTGGGCGGTACTTACCGGCCGTTTTCGAAAGGGAGATGAGCTGGGAGACGACGATCTGGACTTTGAGATTTGCCAATATGACGCCAGACCAGGGAACAAACTCAAGAATCAATCGACATTGCGACTATCGGACAGTGACGTCTTCCACAGCCGAGCAACGCTCCTGCGCCATCAGCTAGATGGCAAGGCAGGAGCAGGGTTAGTCATCGAAATCGCCCATGGTGCTGCCAACGGAGCCCCCACTCGGATCATCTGCCTGAGGTGGAATGGCAACAAATTCCAAACCGTAGGCGAGTTTGATTCCGCGCTCGGGCCAACCTTTCGTGTCTGTCCAAAATCTGGGGAATTACTCTTCGGCATGAATGCTGTCCGCAAATTGTATTGGACCGACTGGATCGAGCGACTCGATCACCGTTGGGTATTCGCCAACCCTCGGCATCCAGAATTGTTTCCCAGACCTACCCTCTACCTCCAACAAGATGACGCTCGAGTGTGGCTGGAACTCGGAGCTTGGCATGCTATTCACCGAGAGTGGGACCACGCAATCATCGACCTTCGAATTGCAGAATGGTGGCTGAAGAAGGACAATTCAAGAGAAGATGACGATGAACGGCACTACTGGTCACCAACTGAAACGACGGAGGACACCCTCCCGGATGTGAGAGTGAAGCTGCGTTGGCTGCGAAAACAAGACTACAACCACTGGCGTCTATATCGCCCCGGCCGGGCATTACTGCCGGCTGAATCCCCGTTCTTGAAGAGGACGTCACGATAAATAAGTCCTAGGCTCCGCGGGCGAAGGCAGCTGCAGACGCCAATCGCCCGCCGAAAGGTGTTGGCGAAGTCCGCCGCCCAACACTCGGACAAAGGATTTTCAGCCCGATAACGCAACCTGAAACCACAGGCGGCGTAAGCTAGGGTATGGCCGATAGAGTTCTGTTTCCAGGAATCAGCGCAGATGCATTCGTTTCTGACGCCGACCGATGGGCGCTTGATAAGTTAAAGAAGGTGCCCCTCCTCCCTCTCGTTATTAGCAAGTTTTTCGAGTACGGGCTTGACCGTGGGATGTACTGCATCAACATGTCGATGTCCGTTCGGTGTGGTCCGAAGCAGTTTAAGACCCTGCACGAGATCCTTCGGGAGTCTTGCCACGTGCTTGACATGCCCGAACCCGAGCTCTATCTCACGAGCAATCCTTACCCGAACGCATTTGCAGGTGGAGTCGAGCGACCGTACATCACGCTTCATTCGTCGATCGTCGACACGATGACCGACGAGCAATTGTTCTATTTGATCGGTCACGAACTTGGGCACATTAAGGCAAAGCACGTTCTCTACTTCTCCGTAGGCTCTTGCCTCGTCGTCTTGCTCGACATGATCGGCCGCCGAACGATGGGCACCTCGGACATCGCAACCTACGCGCTAATCCTTGCCTTCTACGAGTGGTCGCGACAGGCCGAGTTCTCTGCAGACCGCGCTGGACTTCTTGTCTCGCAAGAGCTTGGAGTCTCGATGGACGCAATGATCAACCTCACCGCTGGACCCAATCGGCTCAAGCATGAGCTCAACAGAGAGGCGTTCTTGGACCAAGCACGTGCTTACCAGGACGCAGATGCGATCGATGAGTTTTGGAAGATCATGATCTTCATGATTTGGGGAAAGAGCTTCACCCACCCGATGCCCGTGCACCGTGCCCAGGAACTCGAGCGATGGGTGCTCAGTGGCAAATTCGACGAGATTATTGCTGGCAACTACAAGAAAGACGGCGAAGCAGCAGCATAATCCACCCGTTCCTATCAAAGGGCACTCCGTTCGGCCGAGTGCCCTTTTTTTGTGAGTTAACTTCGTATTTATGCGGGTTCCGGCACGCTCTTTGCTAGTAACGTGAACATGTCTTCGCTCCTCACACTCCGCCTCGGGTTTGCACTCATGATGAGTTTTTCCGGGGGAGTAATCGGTCTCGTTCTCGGAAACGTGATCCAGACCGTGTGGGAGCCTGGCCGCACCATCGCTTGGACGGTCGCCTTCATGGGACTAATTCTGGGCTTGATGATTGGACTCACGAGCGATGATTCAGTCGTAAGCTCTCCCGAGGCGCTTGAAGAAATTCAGGAAAAACGCAAAGAGAGCGCAAAGCGACTTTTAGAGATTCGACCGCTCGCTGGCCTTGGAGCAACCGCCTTTGCACTCGCGCTGGTTTACGGCGGCTACTGGTACGCAACAAAGCAAACTTCGCTCTGGTCAATGGAGGGTATCCCCTCGCTTGCTGCTGGATTGGCCGGAGCGTCCCTTTTCGGAAGAGGACTCGGTGCGTTCATGTGTAGTCTTCGACCGGTGACTCTCGCCGGCCTGGTGATTGCTGAGGAATATGCCCGTGCTGGAGCAACCCAGGTGTTTCTCGTGGAAGCAGGCATCATCGGTGTAGGCTCACTCGCGATAGGGGCACTAGTGACCTGGAGAGCAGTTAGCGCACTCCGGCCTGCGCCTCAAGAACTTCAGTCGATCATCGACTAAGGGCTAAACTCTCCGTACGATGAGCGTCACGGAGATTTTTCGAACGATGAGCTACGGGCCAGCCCCCGAAGACACAAAGCTCGTCGAAGATTGGCTAGGTAATCACCATCGCCGATTTGGCCAGTTCATCTCTGGGTCGTTCACTTCTCCTGGCTCGACGACCTTCTCTGCCTACAATCCGGCGACTGCAGAAGTGATCGCTCAGGTGACTCAGGGCACCTCTGAGGACGTCGATCAGGCGGTACGGGCCGCCAAAAACGCCCAAGCTGGATGGTGGGATCTAGGCGGCGAAGGTCGGGCAAAGATCCTCTACGCCATCGCTCGACAAGTGCAAAAGCACAGCCGACTTTTCGCCGTTCTAGAGACTCTAGATAACGGCAAACCGATTCGGGAAGCGCGCGATCTTGACATTCCGCTTGTCGCAAGGCATTTCTACTACCACGCCGGGGCAGCGATCACGATGGCAAAAACCATGCCCGACGTGGAACCGGTGGGCGTCTGCGGCCAAATCATCCCATGGAATTTCCCCATGCTCATGCTCGCATGGAAGATCGCACCCGCCCTCGCCACGGGCAACACCGTCGT
>JBBRHU010000345.1:0-4012 GCA_038222255.1 Fimbriimonadales bacterium
ATGATGGTTGCGACTGCGATCATGAGTGTTCGTCTGATTCAGCGGCTGATCATTATTTCACGCGTTTATGGTATCGCGGCAGGATTTGTCTCCTTGGCGCGGATTCCTGTCTCCAACGTCATCAACGGACTAGCTGCATTCCGTGCGCTACAGGCCTTCGCGCTTGAGCGGCAAGGAAAGGCCCCCGTGAAGTGGGACAAGACGATGCACGTTGAAGGTGTCGGTTCCCTCCCCACCGCGCCACCCGAGTCTAACGTCCAAAAACTGGACGCCGAAATCCCGTTTGTTACGATTCTTGAAATGATGCGCTCGGGCGAAAAGCGTCAAGTCACCCAATCGCTCGTAGCGATCCCGCGAACAATCTCATTCTCGGAGCGAGCCCTTGCCCGAGCTACGCTGGAAGACCTTGCGCAGAGTGCGGACACTGAAATTCGCGCGACCGTCGGTAAATCTCTCGGCTTCCTTCATTGGCCTGAGACCGCAGATACAATCCGCCTCCTCATGCGGGACCCTGAATGGGTTGTTCGAGCCAACGCCGCTCGAGCTCTGTGGAAGCTGGATGCCCCGCTTCCCGAAGCAGAAAGAGTGGTGGAGATGGACGACAACTACGCGACTGAAATCTTAGTTCGGTGTATTGAACAGGATCGCATCTCGCGTGAAATGCTGTTTAGAGAGGTTACACAAAATCATCGAAGCCCGCTTTACGATGGGCTGGTCGCGAAGTCCAAATTCCTCTCAAGAATGTATGACGACTGGATGGTTAAGGAGCAGGCGAACCTCCCAAAAGCGGCCTAATTCCTGCCTTAGAGGGTGGATTGCGCTTGGTTGTCCAGGGATATCATCCCAGGCACGTCCGTCCAGAAGGTGCTGTAATGCTGGATACAGATCCGATTGCGCTTGAACAGATCGAGAATCTTGGATTGAATTGAGGAGCTAGGCGCGCCTCTTTTTCACGGCTCGGTGCGCTGCTTCGTTCCCGAGCTTTGCCCAGCGAAGCACCTCTACAGAGTCGTACGAGGGTGTGAGCCAGTAGCCCATGGCAACAGGTGCGCCGCCTTTTCCGAAGTACATGAATGGCCCAGATCCTGCGGATTCAAACTCCGGCTGATTCACCACATCAACCTTGAAATAAAGTTGATCCTCGGCGATCAGCGCGAACATGGGTCCGTCCGCGTACAGCCCGAATCCACCAAACATCGCCCGCACTCGGATGTCGCCGAGTGGGGCCAACAATTCCTGACAGTGTTGAGCGAAGGTATTCATCTCAGCAGAGAATACGAGAAACGGTGTCTTGGACGCGAGCCATCCGCTATGCTTACCAAATGTTCGCTGCAGCGGCATTTATGCTTTTAGGGGTTCAGACAGGATCGTTTGAGCCTGGCCTTTCCCTTCGTATTTACGACCTCCAGGCTCCAATAACCGAGCTCGCACCACTGGTGCCTGGACAGACTCCAAACGTTGACCGTAGAGTCGAACGTCTCGATTTTCGAGATGGATCGATGGAGTTCAAGTTCCATTTCCTTGCCGAAATCAGCGGCGAATTCTTTGCCAAAGAGGACGGTCAGTACACCTTCAAGATCACTTCTGACGACGGTTCAGCGGTACTCCTCGATGACAAATCGGTTGCGGAGAACGATGGGGTACACGCTCCAAAGCCTGTTGAGGGTCGCAGCTTCCTGAAGAAGGGCTGGCACAAGATCCTTGTCCGCTACTTCCAAGACGCCGGTGGCTATGAACTCAAAGTCGAATGGAAAGGTGCAGACCAAGCGAACTTCGTCGTTGCAGACGGATCCGTCTTGCGATGCACGGCCAACTTGACTCGCGTGATTTCTCCTGGTCAAAAGTTCGTCATGGGACCTGGTGGAAAGCGCCGCCCAGGAAACGGAATGCCGCTTGCTGGGGCGAATCCTGCTTACAAGGTCATTCCCATTCGGCCAGCAGGCTTTGAGCCTCAAGTCGGAGCTCTCGCAACTCTTCCCGATGGTTCGCTTCTGGTCACGACTTTTCACCCCAACCAGTCTGGGCAATTCTTGCCCGACCTGAGCGATGGCAAGTTGTGGAAATTGACTGGAGTCGAAACGAACGACCCTGCAAAGGTTCACGCTGAACTGATTGCCGAGAATCTCCAGGAACCGCTTGGACTCTGCGTTGTTCAAGACGGACAAACGAACCACATCTACGTTTCGACGCGAACAGAAATTTGCGAACTCACAGATCTCAAACCAAGCGGGATGTACCGAGGAAAGAAGACGGTCGCGAAGGCGTGGGTGGCTGATAACTACCACCACTTCACGTTCGGTCTAGCGGAAAAGGATGGTTTCCTTTACGCAGCAATGAGCACGTCGATCACGTTTGGTGCTCCAGGTATCAACGGCCCGAACCCGCTCAACCGGGGAACGTCGATGAAGATCGATCCGAAGCGATATGATGCCGCTCGCCCTATGGCTAACGTGGAATTCATTTCTGGTGGTCACCGAACTCCTAACGGAGTTTCGATCGGTCCAAACGGGCTCGTGATTACAGGTGAGAACCAAGGTGCCTGGCAGCCGTCGAACAAGATCAATCTTCTTCAACCCGGTGGGTTCTTCGGACATTACAATAATCGAGATTTCAAGACCAAGGAATATCCCAACGGTGGCGTACCTGGACTGTTCGACGAACAGCCGCTCGAACCGCCGATTCTGCACCTACCCCAAAACGAAATTTCGAATTCGCCGGGTCAGAGCATTGTCGTCGATCGCGGCCCCTTCTCTGGCCACCTGCTTATCACCGACGTCAAGAACGGTGGACTTCGGCGAGGTTGGTTCGAGAAGGTCGACGGAGTTTGGCAAGGCGGCGCAGTGCCGTTTAGCCAAGGTTTTGAAGTCGGCACGACGCGAATTGTAGCGGCTGAGCCTGGAAACTTCTACATAGGTGGCCTAGGGGCAACGGAAACTTGGGCATGGACCGATCCGAAAACGGGCAAGTGGTCCACTCAAGGCCTGCAAAAGATGATTGCAACCGGCAAGACGGCATTTGAGATTCACTCCGTGAATGTCACAACTTCCGGCTTCCGAGTCAACTTCACAGAACCGATTCGTGGGCTCAAGCCAGACGACATCATGGTCAAGCAGTGGACCTACAAGCCAACGCCGGAATATGGTGGCGACAAGTTTGAGCGGGAGACCCTCAGTGTCCAGTCGATAAAGCTGAGTTCTGATCGAAAGTCCGCCGAACTGGTCATCCCTGGTCGAAAGCGAGATCGCGTGGTCTACTTCAACATCGACGCGAAGAACGATCGCGGCCAAGATCTCTGGGCAACGGAGTGCTGGTACACGCTGAATCGACTTCCTTACGCGACCGGCGGATCATCACTGATGAAGCCAAATCCAAGGTTGCTCGTATTCAGCAAGACAACTGGATTTAGACACGACTGCATTCCGAACGGGCGAACGCAGATCGAGAAGCTCGCAAAGGAGAATGGATTTACGACAACCCTCTCCGAGGACTCGTCGATCTTCACGAACGAATCGCTCAAGAATTTCGACGTCGTCATTTTCCTCTGCACAACAGGCGATATTCTGAACGCCGAGCAGAAGGCGGCATTTGAGAAGTACATCCACGGTGGCGGTGGCTATGTTGGCATCCACTCTGCGACAGACACCGAATATAACTGGCCGTTCTACAAAGAGCTCGTCGGTGCCCAGTTCCGCGCACATCCACCTGGAGTCTATCAAGCCAAGATCGTGGTCGAGGATCGTACACATCCCAGCACCACGTTCCTTCCGAACAACTGGCTACACGTTGACGAGTGGTACAACTTCCGAGCGAATCCTCGCAAAGACGTTCAGGTGCTCGCTTCCCTAGACGAGACTTCGTACAAAGGTGGAGACATGGTCGACCATCCAGTGATCTGGTGCCACGACTATGCCGGTGGTCGAGCTTGGTACACAGCGCTTGGCCACACCCAGTCAAGCTACAACGAAGAACTCTTCCGCAAATCGCTGGTCGAAGGAATCGTTTGGGCTGCTCA
>JBBRHU010000346.1:0-4002 GCA_038222255.1 Fimbriimonadales bacterium
GAGCACGACTTCAAGTTGCTCATAAAAATGGTCTGGATCGAAGTCACAGCGTAAAACCGAGATCAGGCCAGCGGGCCTCGATGAGAAGCCCCAAGTTGCAAACTCCGTTTCAAAAAACTGATGGCCCTCGGTCCGAAACCGTTCACGCCCAAACGAAAGGTGAATTTGCTCTGCCGCCGTCATACCGATCAACATTCTCGCATGACCTGAGCAGAATTCAGTGCAATTTGGATATCGGTATCTCCGACCTCGTGAACTAGCCCCGCATATCTGCGCCACCATCTACGGTCAGCGTGGTACCTGTGATGAAGCCAGCGGCGTCGCTCAGCATGAAGCATGTCGCTTTGGCAACGTCCTCAGGGAGTCCGATTCGGCCCAAAACAAAGCCCTTGGCGACCTCGTCTCGGCCTAGCTTGGTTAGGCTGGCGTCAGCCATGTCGGTTTCCGTCCAGGCCGGAGCGATGCAGTTGACCCGAATCGTTGGCCCAAGTTCGAGCGCCATGGAGCGCATGAACATGATCTGGGCACCCTTGGAAGTTGCGTAGGCGGAGTAGATTGCGGAACCACGCTGACCTGCAGTTGAGGTGTAAATGACGATCGACCCACCTCCACCAGCTCGCATCGAAGGCACGGCGTGTTTCACTGATAGGAAAGTCGACCGGAGGTTGACCGCCATGACGCGATCCCAAAAGTCGACAGTCATTTCGTCAATCGAGAGGCCCTCGAACATTCCCGCGGACACCACCAGTCCGAATATTGGACCATGAACCGCGACGGCTACATCAATCGCAGACTTGAGTTCATCCTCAACGCTCGCGTCGGCCTGGTGAATGCTTGTCTCTCCACCGATTGCTTCCTGGACTGCCTCTGCGGCAGCCCGATTTGAGTGGTAGATGATGCTAACCTTTGCGCCAAGCGACCCTGCGAGCCGTGCGCTCGCTGCCCCGATCCCTCGACTTCCGCCAACGATGAGAACATGTTGATCTTGCAAGGTCATCATGGGCTAGCCGTAGGCCATCTCGGGGTGCTTCCCGAGGAGTCGTAACTGGCGCTCGTTTGCCAAGGCAAGCATTTGGGGGTTAAACGTAAACGGCCATGGCGAGAATCGTTGGGCAATGGTTCGGTGTGAATAGTGTGTTTGAAGTAGGTAGCGCATCCGGTCAGTCTTATTCAAGCTTCCGGAGTGCCAGATTTCGCTTCTGAAAAAGAGGACGTCGCCGGGTTGGCAAATCACCGGCTCGAGCTTTTTGCCGTGCCACTCGACCTCGCCCTCCTTGCCCCAGCTCAAACCACGGCCAGACTTGTGGCTGCCGGGAATCACGTAGGTTGGGCACAAGTCTTCGTCAATGTCATCGAGGTAGAAGTGCGCAGTGCATAGGTAGATCGGAAACGCCTTTCGGTCCGAAGCAGTTTCCTCCGGCACGGTCACCAACGTGTGGTCGGTGTGCGGCGACCAACCGTTGTGGCCGGGATGGCTCCTCCAGGCTGACTGTCCGATGATGTGGCAATGCTCGCCCATCGTCGCTTCTGCGAGATCAATGATTCCTGGCCGGTCAATGAGGTCAAAGAAGACCGGATCTCGGTTGAAGACACACTTGTAGTGCTCCGTGACGTTCATCTTGTCGAATCCAAACGCTTTCAGTCGGTCGATGCCGTCCCGAACCGCCTGAACTTCGTCCTTTGAAAGCACACCAGGGATAAGCGCGAACCCGTCGTCGTGCATCGCATCGGTCATTCCTGCGATGTCGCTGAGTTCGAACGTTCGTTGTCGGTAAGGAAAGGTTGAGGTCGCCATTGAGTCCAAACCCATTCTTGCTTGAATTAAGCAAAAAGTGCAAGCGACAGTTCCTTGCGGAAAGCGAAAGATGCGGCGGATTGGGACTATGTTATGCTCTCAACTGATGGCCCTGATCGAACTCAAGACGACGATCCTTTCTCCACCGGAACGCGTTTTCGACCTGTGCCGCAGCATCGAGTTCCACGAACATACGAGTTCGAAGTCGGGCGAAAAGGCAGTTCGAGGCAGAACATCGGGGCTGATCGAGCTCGGAGAGAAGGTCACTTGGCGTGCTCGCCACTTTGGAATTACTCAAGAGCTCACTGTCCGGATCACCGAGTTCGATCGTCCCTCTCGGTTTGTGGATGAGATGATTTCTGGAGCATTTGCAACTATGAGCCACGAACATCGGTTCGAAGTTGCTGAAGACCAAACTGTGATGGTCGATCGGTTTGAATTCACAGCACCCCTCGGCATCCTTGGGAGACTGGCAGAAGCACTCTTTCTCCGAAGCTACATGCAGAGTTTCCTCCTTGAGCGCGGACGGGTCATCAAGGTTGCTGCGGAATCAGACGAGTGGAAGCAGTTTTTGAGTTCGAACCCAGGGTAGGCACGCGACGACCCATGGTATCTGGCAGGGCTCGGGAAAAAAGGCCGCCGAGTTGCTAGAGCCCGACGACCAATGCCACTTCCTACCGGGGTAGGTGGTCGGCCTCCCAATCTTATCGCTGAGAGAGCCTTAATATGGAAGTCAGACTTCCACTCGATATACGGATTTGGAGGGCCATTCGTTCACCGACCAAATAGACATTTTGTGCTGTTTGCGGAACCGAGTACAGATGCTCAGACCGGGTCTTCCAGTTGTTGCTCGATCGAATCTGCCAGACTCGAAGAATGGCTCGCAAGAGGATTGTCGTCGCATTGTTCGCGGCGCTTTTCCTCGATTTGCTTGGGTTCGGCATGATCATCGCCGACATTCAGCTGAATGCCGAACGCCTCCTGCCAGCCGCTGTTCATGATAACCGACTCAAAGGGCTGATCATTGGTGGCGTGCTTGCGAGCACTTTCGTAGTTCAACTCTTCTTTTCATCTCGTTGGGGGAGGCTGAGCGACCGGGTCGGACGGAAGCCGATTTTGCTCATCTGCTCCCTGATTTCCGCCCTGAGCATGTTCGTTTACGGTGCGGCAGATTCCATCCCTTGGCTCCTAGCAAGTCGAGTTATTGGTGGGATCGGTGCCGCAAACGTCGCCATTGCTCATGCTCTCGTCGCAGATTTATTCGACGGTGAAGATCGAAAGAAGGCGATGGCAAGAACTGGAGCCTCGGTTTCGGCTGGCCTGATCGCTGGCCCAGCCCTTGGGGGCAGAATTAGTGAACACCTCGGTAGCCACACACTTGGCTACATCGCGGGCGGGGCTTCGGCGATCGGGCTCCTCATCCTCGCGTTTACGATTCCCAACGCCGAACCGCGCACGGAGGAACAACTGGAGAGCAAGAAACGAGGAAGCTTCTCACTTCTTCTCGAACTGCCCGAGCTTCGAAGATTTGTCATCGTCGCCCTGATAGCCTGGTTCGCGCTAGCCACCCTCGAAGGAACCTTCGCCCGCCTAATCCACAAACTCTACGGCTACGGACCGGCTGAGTTTGGGAATCTTTTCGCCTTTGAATCCGCGATTACCGTCCTTGTTCAAGCGACGGTGCTTGCAATTTGGATGAAGAGCCTCGGCGAAACCACACTCCTGCGGCTCGCTTATCTGGGGCAAGGGATCGGACTGGCGATGATTCCGTTTTCGGGCAACCTTGGCGCTACTCCTATCCTCTGGCTGTTTGTGAGTAGCACCGCCTACGGCCTTGGCGCGGCCATTGCTGGTCCCACCATCAATGCCCTTTGCAGCCACCTGACTCCATCCGAAAGACAAGGTGAGTTGTTTGGCCTGATTCAGAGCACACGGGCAATTGGATTCATCGTCGGGCCGATGCTCGGCGGGGTGTTATTCGGTGTAAGCCCCGCGCTTCCGTATGTTTTTGCAGGCATCGTTTGCGTCTTAGCGATGGTGGTCGTTCAATCACGGCAACCTTCTCCAGCGACCTAAGCTGGACGACGACGGATCGGCAGTCGACTTCCTTCGGTCAGCGAGCGCAGGACCCACTCGACAGGTCCAAGTTCAAAGAACTGCTGCCAAACCAACGCGAAGGCCACAACAACCACCCAGACGCAGGGCAC
>JBBRHU010000347.1:0-3989 GCA_038222255.1 Fimbriimonadales bacterium
AGTTCGTTGAGGGAACATACTTGCCATCGTGACCGTCAACGTACATGATCATCGCTTTGCCGAGCTGTCCAAATTGAACGAGTGCCGCAGCTTTGTAGGCACCCTCCTTAGACTTGGCGAAGACCGGAAATAGGATGGCCGCGAGCACTCCAATGATCGCGATCACCGCGAGGAGTTCCATGATTGTGAAGGCGTCGGCGCCTCGCTTTTGGAGCATATTTCTCTTCATTCGGCTTTATCCATCTGGTCCTTCATGTTTGCGATGATTCCACGCATAGCACCAGGCACCTTTGTGTCTGCATCAGGTTTTAATCCAAACCGGAACATCTTGAGAAGTCCCTGGTCCTTTTTCTTTCTTCGAAGATAAAGAATCTCGTTCCCGCCGATGGCTCCCATAGCCATATCGGGACCAGTCCACGTTAATGTCATCGAAAAATTGGTGGGCAGTTGAGCTGATCCATCGGTAGGTTTTAGGCTCTCAACGTGTACAAGTCGCCCGTCGGTTCGATATCGACCCGCACCATCCTGAGATTTCTCACCAGATCTTAGACTGATCGAGAAATTCTCTTTCTCACTAAACTTCAGGCGTCCACCTGAATACTTATTTGCAACCAGTGCCGAAGCGGAGGGCTTGACCGCGACGCTCTTAACAACGTCCCACTCGCCTCGTACATCTTGAACCCTACCCTGGCCCATCCAGTAACGAACAAGCGCCCAGTCGTTCTCCCACGGGTGATATTTCCAGCAACCGAAGGCCAATACACCAAAAAGGCATATGAATACGAACCCACGGCTTGAGCCGGGTTCTACATATTTTCCGACTCTACGGCGCGGCTTCTTTTCAGCTTTGACGCCGGCACCGATGGGCACGTAGCCGCACTTGTTACAGCGCTCTAAACCCGTTGGCCAGTCCGCCCCACATCGAGGGCACCGTCCGAGATCCATAACAAACAGTATAGGCCTAACCTAGGCCCTATTGAAACCTAGTAGATTTACCAGGGTAGCTGAATGTATCAAACTGCTGAGGTATCCTACACCTTCTTGCATGGGGTTCAAGCAGGGCTATGTCCGCTGAACCGCAGAATTGGCCGGGATGTGGCTCAGCTTGGTAGAGCGCTGCGTTCGGGACGCAGAGGTCGTGGGTTCGAATCCCGCCATCCCGACCAATTCAAAGTTTTTGCTCCTTCGGAAGCCCCTCTTCGCTAATCATCCAGGCAAGCAATGCAAGGCTCAAAGCTCCCAGTTCGACTTCCCTTGGATTGACTTTATCTAGCGTGTCTTTATCTGAGTGGTGGTAGTCAAAGTAGCGCTGGCTATCAGGCACAAACCCGAACACCTTCGTTCCGAGCGCGATCAGGGGTGAAACGTCTGCTCCGCCGCCCCCCGGCCGAATCCACTCGATTCCAAATGGAGCCAGCGCCGTTTGCCAGGAACGCACTTGCGCGATCTGATTTGTTGACAGAGAAGTCGTGAAACCGCGCGGAGCAAAGCCGCCACGATCACTTTCTATCCCGGCGATGTGCTTCTGTTTCGAGGCGACCGCGAACTCCTTGTAGGCTTCCGCGCCTCGGCCCTTCTGTTCCTCGTCCATGAAAAGGACAACTCGAATCGTCCGCTTTGGCTTCCAACCGAGTTCCTTGATCAATCTGAGCGCTTCGAGCGCGTGGACGACTCCTGTGCCGTCATCATGAGCACCTCTGCCTTTGTCCCAACTGTCAAGGTGCCCACCCATGACGATCACCTCTTCAGGATGCTCAGAGCCAGTGATCTCAGATATAACGCTCGCAGATTCGACGTCGGGATTGATCTTGCAGCCTAGAGTCAACTTGACGCGGACTGGCCCTAACTTCAGCATTGTGGAAAGTCGGTTTGCCGAGATCAGCCCGAGTGCGGCTGCGGGGATTTTGGCGACGCCATCTTCGTATTGGAGGACACCCGTGTGGGGGACGTCGTCCAGGTCAGATGTCATCGAACGGACGAGCACAGCTACGGCTCCGCCTTTCGCCGCCGTCGATGCTCCTGTAACGCGCTGGCCAACCGCCTTGCCATACTGGCCGAACGTATCGATCAGCGTCGGATCAAACGGGCCGTTGTAGAACACAATCTTCCCACGTGCGCGGTCTCCAAGTGCCTTCGCCTCATCAATCGATCCAACTTCAACGACCTCGGCCACGATGCCCCCAGTGGGAGTACCGACGCTTCCGCCGAGCGCACAGCCGGTGAGCGTTGCGCCGCCTTCAATCGCGATCGACTCGCCTCCTCGTTCCCAGTGCGGAACCATACATTTCACGAGGCGGACTTTTTGAAATCCAAGTCGATTGGCGGTAGCCTCGCCCCAAGCTACTGCGTTCTCTGCCCCTTTTGACCCGCTCATTCTTGGGCCAATGCCAGTCACGAGTTCGTCGAGGAGCGAAAAAGCACCAAGTTCTCGCATCCCCTTTACCCTCAGCGCTTCCACCTGAAGCTTGTATTGATCCGAGGGAGTCGCTTGTGCCGCGAGGCAGGCACCGAGCAGAATCTTGGCGAGAAGCATAGTCGCGAGCCTACCCCTCGCCGATTCCGATCAAGGGCAGGTGAACTTTGTTTGGCCACTAAACGTGATCTTTCGGATCGTCGAGCCGCTGACAAGGATCGTGGTTGTGACGGGCGAATTTAACCTCACCTCGAATCCGCTAGCACTTCGCTTCCAACTCACGTCAATCACATTCCCCTCGATCCGAAGGGGAATCTTGCCAGATGCTGATTCTAGACTCCCTGGATGTAGCGAGAATTCGAACGTGTTCTCACCAAGGTCAAATCGGGGACGGAGCCCGAGGGCGAACTGGCTCAACTGCCAAGTTGGGCAACCCGACCAGCCGTGACAGTGACTCCATCGAGTGTCGAAGACTTCGAGCCAAGTGGATCTTCCATCCTCAAGCATCCACCCCCAGCATTTTCTGTACTGATTAAGAACGAAGTCGGCTTCACCTTCTGTAACGAGCACCGGCATCACGAAGTGGGCGAAAAATGGCGTGATCAGTTGTGTGCTGCGGGTTGACGGGTCGGAAAGGCGTGCGGCATCCACGCGGTTTGGGAAGCAATTCAGGATGTGCTTCTTGATCGCCGCCACCGCATCCTTGCGTGCTTCACCCTTGACAATTCCAAGTCGAAGACCGAGCACAGCTCGGTGAAAACCAATTTGCTCCCAGCTCTTCATCTCGGTGAAGTAACGCTCAACAACGGCGAGCTGCTTCTCGGCGAGGGCGGCGTACGGGTCAGTCCGTCCGATGAGTTTCGCCCACCGTGACATCGATCTGAGCGCTTCGAGGTAGTGGAGGTTCAGTCCAACATCGCACTTCCCACCAGATTCGACATACCCCCAGTCGACGAAAGCCCAACCTAGCGAGTTCGGTATCCCCTCTGGCAAACGAGCACCTTCGAAAGCGGCGATGTTCTTCTCAGCAGCGTCAAAAAGACCTTTGAGGAGTTCGAGATCTCCAGTCTTCTCGTAGTAAGAGAGGCACGAAGTCGGCCACATCGCGGCATAAGTGGACAAGTATGTTCGTTGCCCCGGACTCATCCCAGCAACGAGCCCATCCTCGCGCGCATTCTCGGCACAGTGGATCAAC
Source organism: Fimbriimonadales bacterium (assembly GCA_038222255.1). Taxonomy (GTDB): domain Bacteria; phylum Armatimonadota; class Fimbriimonadia; order Fimbriimonadales; family Fimbriimonadaceae; genus Fimbriimonas. Next base: position 3,609 of record JBBRHU010000347.1, read on the forward strand.
GCTCGTCGGTAGGGTCGGAGATCTGCAAATAGCGCCGCCGCGTTCTCGAGCCCAACCGCAAGGTCTGCTCCCGCCCACTGACCACGTTCACGAGTTGGGTTGTCAATCGGCGAGTCTTCAGCGCACGATTGGGTTGTCCGAGCGCCTGTGCTCCAGATCTTGTTCAACAGGCCGTCGGAGGACTTCCACGCGCCCGCGACGAACGGATAGTAAGTCCGCTCGATGAATGTCTCACGAACAAACTTGACCTTGTTGGCCGGGGCAAGGACGTGGATCTCAACGAATCGACCACCTAGTGGGGTTAGAGGCTGAAACGTCTGCAGACCTCCCCGAGCAAAGTAGTGGTCGAGGTTGCATGACGTTCCAGCGGACAGAGTAATC
>JBBRHU010000348.1:0-3968 GCA_038222255.1 Fimbriimonadales bacterium
CGTTGGCATCCTTCAGGGCGAAGGGCGTCAACCTTTCGAATGCGCTTCATGAGGCCAAGGCGGCCGGGGTCGTTAAGAGCTTCAAGTCCGAACTTCGCGGAAAAGTTGACGTTGACATTGACATCAGCGCGGGGAATGAAACGGCGAACTGGAGCGCGAAGGTGCTCGGCAATCTCGCATGGAAGCCCTCGGGTCTGGGCTGGACAGAGTTTAAGCCAGAGTGGATTGAGCTCGGAGAACTCCAACTCGCGATGTTCGGCACAAACAAAGGCGATGTCCTGCAAGCGAACATCCGGCGAGCTACTATCGTCGGCGATCAAGGCGTCGCGAACTTCACCGGAGGCTTCACAAACAGCGAAATCGACGTGGAGTTCGAAGGTCGAAACGTCCAGCTACAGAAGCTCTTCCGAAAGCTCGACACTACATGGAACATCAAGGGCAAGATCGCAAACGGATGGGACGACCCTCTCATCACCGGCTTGGTCGAGAGCTACGCCTGGAAGATTCGAGACGATTCCACATTACCGACCCTCTTCGATGAGAAAGGTCTCGAAATTGTGCAGACGAGAGCGCAGGATAGGACGATTCCATTCATTGGGGCCAACTTCGCCGCAACCAACCACGAGATCAAACTCACCAGCATTCGCGCTGTAAAGGGGTCAGCCGTGGCTTCTGGAGAACTGACGGTTACCCTCAGAGAAGATAGCCACCCGATCTCTGGAACGTTCTCGATCAACCAACTGCGCATGAGTGACTTAATCGGAGAGTCAAGCGGAAGTGGCGTGGCCGACAATGCGATCTTTGCAGCTGTGAAGGTTCCGAAGATCACGATCGGTGGAGACCTCGAACATCTCTGGGTAGATGGCGAATTCGAAGCGACGAACTCAATTGCCTGGGGCGTACGGGTGGAGCGAGTCACTGGCACCTTAAGATACGAAGATCGTCAACTCACCCTATCTAAGGCTGTGGCAAAGATCGGCGAAGGGGAGGTCTCGGTAGATGCCAACTATGCCTTCAGCCAACTGACACCGGAGGGGGTGAAGCAGCCAAGCCACGGATTGCTTAGCCTTCGTGCGACTGGAGTTTCCATGGACCGTTTGATCGCAGAAGCAATTCCAGAAGCCTCGATTGAGGGGAACCTCAATGGAAGGGCAAGCGTCTCGATCGTGGATGATCGAGTGTCTGCTGGCGACTATCGATTCCGATTTCAAGACGTTTTGTTAAACCGAGTCCCGCTCGGAGGCGGAGCCTTGGCAGGCGCTTATAAACCTGAAGGCGCAGGTTCGATCTCGGGAAGCGGTGCGATTGGAAGCCTTGATCGGTATGTCAGCATTCCGAGCTACAGCGTAAAGTTTTCGCCAGATTCAAATCAAGCCTCCCTTGATGTTGCGGTGGTGATGAGCCGATTCAAGTTGGAGGACCTTGTTTCCTCTATTCGTCCATCCGTTGAGGCGTTGAACGGAATTCCGAGCGACCTCAAAGGCGACTTCTCTCTAGACGGCACCGTCTCGACCACTTTTGACTTGAAGCCGCCGCTAGAAGAATATGCACTCTTCGCAGAACTTGAGCCGCCGGCCAAAAAGATTTCCTTCAACCTTCCCGTCGTGGAGATCAGCAACTTGCAATATCAAGGCGTAGATCTGGGTGGTGTGCGTGGGCAGTTGAGCGGCGACACCGCCTCGTGGTTGGCGAAGTCAGTCGTTGCCCAGGGCCCTTGGGGACGTGCTTCTCTCAGCGGCCGAGTCAACACCGAAGGTGATTCTGAGTTGGAGCTTGGCCTGCGGGCATACCCTGGAGAATTGCGAGCGATCTATCCTCAGCTTCAAGCCGTCGGAGGAACCGTCACCGGTGACTTCAAAATAGTTGGACCGACGAAATCCCCAACGATCCGAGGTTCGCTCAATGCTCAGAAGCTCTTCGGCGAACCGACGACGCTGGCTAGTCTCGTCGATCTAGAGGACAAGAGCCTTCGTGTCAATCTGTCCGAAATCGAAATCTCTGACAAGGTTGGAATCAAGACGGCTGGAGACTTCTTTTATCGAGGGATCACCGGCGAGATCGACGGCACGCTCCCATTTAGCTTTGCGAAGAGTGTGCTGAAAGAAGAACCTCTGGCGCTAAACGTCAATCTCAAGACGAGCCCGCTCCAAAAAATTGCACTGCTGGTCAAAGCGCTTGAGGCACCAAAGCAAGAAGGGGAGCAAAAACCAGTTGACGACGTGAAAGCCGTGGGCACTCTGAGCGGTGGCTTGCAGATCCGCGGGAGCCTCGCTACTCCAACGTTTGATGGCAACCTCAAACTTGTGGCGCAGTCACTTCCGATTCCTGGGCTGCAGGCTTATCTCCGAAATGTAGATGCCGAAGTGAAGTTTGCGGACGCTCGGGCAGTGCTGAACTTTAAGGCCAACGGAGCACGAAAGTTAGACCCGGCGACAACGGCTGTTGAACAGGCGGGCCTGAGCGGCAAGCTAGAAACTGAGCAGATCACGATGGGTGTTGTGCTGAACGAAGCCCTCGCCGGAAACTTTCGACCTTTGCTGGGCCTGAAGCTGAGCGGCGACGTCAACCTAGCGTCTCTCGGAATTCGCCGGAACTTCCCTGGTGGAGCCTACGTACAGGCAGACGTTTCGTCTACGTTGAAGGTGCAGGGCACGATATCGCAGCCGCTGATCTCCGGGAAGGTCTCAGCTGATCTCGTCGACACGATCTTGCCAACGATCGTTCCATCCGCCTCATCAGATGAACCGCTTCAGATCAATCCGGCGTTCAACATCGATATTGAACTCACTCGACCTGGACACTTCCGTTCATCTGCCGCAGACGTGTTCCTTCGGGGCGAGGGGCGGTTGGAGGGCACACTCGCAAGTCCCAATTTGGAAGTGAACCTTGGTGTTGAACAGGGGAATATCCGACTTCCAGGAGCGTTGCTCCGACTTGATACGGACAGCGACATCAAGGTCACCTATAAGGTCGTGCAAGGCAAGTCCGAGGCGACCGCGCCGGTTCGAATCGTTGGGCGAACAAGTGTGACTGCCGAGCGGTTCGGGGATCAGATCGAGCGATATGAAATTACGGTCACGCTCACCGGCGATGCACTAAAAGAGGATGGGCTAAAGCTTGCCGCCTCGAGTAGCCCTAGTGATCTAAGTCGCGATCGCATCCTAGGGTTGCTCGGTCAGGCCGATCTCCTTACAACCTCGACGGGGCAAGCGCTCAGTCAGAACGAAACTGAAAAGCGAGTAAGAGATGCGCTCGTCGGTTATGCTCTCCCGCAAGTCCTAGACCCATTCACGCGAAAATTCGCTCAAGGTATCGGCCTTGAATATCTGTCGCTCGAATACAACCGCTTTGATCAGGCGAGTGTTGTGTTTGGCAAATTCCTCGGCGGTGGGTTCAGCTTGCAAGGGCGAAGACAACTTTCCGTACCGCCTCCTGGATTCCCGCTACGCTACGATTGGCGCCTGGTGTACCGATTGCCGACGAGTCGCGAAGCGCTGCGGCGATTCAGCTTGACTTTTGGCGCGGACGAACTTCGACCTTGGAAATTCACCTTTGAATACGGAGTCAAGTTCTTCCTAGGTACGCAGCCCAAGCCTGTCAAATTCAACCTTTTTGACAAGTGAGATGTGCCTTTCAGCCGGTACTCATGCATTTAGCGAAGTCAGTCGAGCCTTGATGCGTCAAACTGCTAGCACACAGCTTAGGCATCTCACAGCGAATACAGGGCTCGGGGGTAAAGTTTCCTCGACTGGATTCATTCTTTGATGTTTGAATTGGCTCGGAGGAATTGGTTTTTGACTCGCAGACTTGTCGGTACGCTCGTGATTTGGATTCTGGCAACGGTAATCGCCCTTGCACAGACTGCAGATGTCGTCAAAGAAATTGTGATTAAGGGGAATAGGCGAGTTTCGAAGGACTCGATTATTCGAACGATGTCGACTAAAGAAGGGTCGGCCTTCACGTCATCC
>JBBRHU010000349.1:0-3950 GCA_038222255.1 Fimbriimonadales bacterium
GTCGGAATCCTTGGGTTGAGCTTGGTCGCCAAATCGACCATGGCCAATCGCCGAAACCGTGCCGAGCGTAAGTTCAGCCTAGCTCCGCCCCCTGGCCGAGGAGACGTCCCGATTTGGGTCGCGTTACTGGCCTGGCTCATTTCGACTTCCTGTTTGCTTATTCTCTGTCGGATCTTAGTGCCGAACTTCCCGGTTTGGATATTGATGTTCTTTGGCTTGCTGTGGTCGCCGATCAACAGCTACGTCTCCGCACGAATGATCGGATTGACGGGCCGAGGCGTTTCGTTCCCGTACCTCAAAGAGGCGAGCATTGTTGCGTCCGGATATCAGCGCGTTGACGTCTGGTATGCCCCGATTCCGCTCCAAGACCACGGCGGCGTTGCCCAGCGATTCAGAGAAGTTGAACTTACGGGCACCAAATTTACAAGCATTCTCAAAGCAGAACTGTTCATGTTTCCGCTGATCATGCTCACCAGCTTCTTGTTCTGGGCGTTCTTCTGGAATTCGACTTCACTCCCAGGCTCCGCATTTCCTTATGCTCAGAAATTCTGGCCAATTCATGCACAGATGCAGGCGGTCATGCAACAGATCAACCTCCCATCGAACACCGGTTCGAACTGGTTTTCCCAGGCGATAAAGCCTTCTCTGATCGCAGTCGGCACTACTGGAGGGTTGCTCGTGTACGGTTTGTTCTCGGTCTTGAAGTTGCCGATGCTCTTCTTCTATGGTTTTGCGGGTGGACTTGGGCTTTTCCCCGCAAACACGTTGCCCCAGCTTCTCGGCGCTTGGTTCGGGCGGCGATACATGGCGAAGAAGTTTGGCCAAGAAACGTGGTCTCGATACGCGCCTGTTTTGCTGGCAGGCTTTAGCTGCGGCACCGGATTGATCTCGCTGATCGCAATCGCAATTGCGCTCATCTCCAAGGCCGTCGCGAAGCTTCCTTATTAGGGCGCCGTCGGCAAGGTCGGTCCGGATGGGGTTTCGATAAGTGTAGGCTTGTCGAGGATTCTGATAAGGATCGAACCTGTTATCGAGGCGATAATCCAAAGAATCGCAACAGTGAGAAGCACGACAAGCACGCTGATCTTCCGTGCGGGACGTTCCTCCCCATCAATGAACTCTCCTGGCCCGTAAGCGGTGCTCATGTACGAACCTGCCTGGTTGTACGGTGCGACGTCGAATGGCCGTGCAGCAAAGCACTTTGGACAGTGCGCTGTGTTGCTCGGCTCGCCACATGCCGGGCAGATCCACGGGCGGTTCGACATAGTTCATTATCCGCCAACTTTCAAGTTGCGCGTTTCAGGGCCGGATGAGCACGGGAAAGCCGTTCTCAATGCGGACGGGAACGACGCGATGACCAGCGACTTTGCCGTTGACGACTTTGACGAACGCAATGCCAGTCTTGCGCCGAGGGCCTACTGGGGAATCGAATAGAAAGTCGCCGAGCGAGTAGAACACGGTCGAACTTCCGATAGGCTGGATGTTCTGCCAGACATGCGGATGGTGGCCGGCAATCACGTCGGCGCCGGCTTTGCACCATTCACTCGCCCAGGCACGTTGCTTCTCGGATGCCTCAGGTTGCCCCTCGATTCCCCAGTGAACCGAGACGATGAGCAGGTCTACCTTTGGACGTAGCTGTCGAATCGCGGTCGTCGCTTGGGAGACGAGCCCAATTCCGGCGTCCTCGAACTCCGAAAAGCCAAGGACGCCGATTCGAACTCCGTGGACGGTTGTGATCCATGGCGCGTCACCGTGACCGAATATGCCGATGGACGCTTTCTGCAGCGCCTTTACAGTGTCATTCAGCCCGGCAGTTCCGCAATCAAGCGCATGGTTGTTGGCGATACTCAGTGCAGTAAACACACCCTTGAGGGCATTTACCCGGGCAGGATCGGCTCGAAGTAGAACGAGCTTTTTCTTCGCGAAAGGAGCGTGAGTGAGAGGAGCTTCTAGGTTCCCGAGGACTAGTGCCGCGCTTGAGAGTTTCGCTCGGACTGCTTCCAACGCCTTGTGATCACCCTCGCGCAAGATTCGTTTTTCAACGAATCGGCCAGGCATCACGTCGCCCACCAACGCGATTTCGAAGGTGGGCGCCGTTCCGAGCAAGAGCCCGAATAGCATGGTTACTGTTTGAGCACAATCGGCTTGTTGACAAAGAAGCTGCTTGTCCAGAACGGTCGGGGTCGAGTGCCGCCGCTCTTCAATATCTTCTTCCACTGCTCGTCGGTCATCCTCGAGCTGATCGGTTCGAGCCACTCGTGGTAGCTCAATACGGTTCCTCGGGTGAGATACTTCTTGCCTTCGATGGACACGATCGCGACGACGTCATCCGCCCTTCCGACCGCAACCGTGAGGGCTGCTTGATTGGCGGTATGAACATCTGCAACCAGAGCCATGTCAAGGTCGTTCTCGGTGAGCATCGAGTATTTGGTGCCGATGAGTTGAATTCTAGTGTTCAGGCTTCCGAGCCATCCTTCAATTTTTCGAATTCGATCATGGCCCTCGCGAGAAAGCTTTTGCCCCGCGAGTTCCTTCTTGCTCACGCTCATGAAGAAGTCTAGCAACTCTTCAAACGACTGGAACTGCTCCGCGTATCCGGTGACCAGGTAGTCGTGAGATTTCAGTCCATTCTTGAGTTGAGTGACCATCTTCGAGATTCGAATGTAGAGCGGGAGGTCCGGCTCGACATAGCCTCGGAGGATCGGTTGCGGCTCGTCTCCGTCACCCATCTCGGCAACAACTTGTTCGCCATAAAGGAGGGTGTCGTGTCGAAGCTCAGCCCAAGATCCGAGTGCTGAATTCAGCCGACGATCTTGCCAGGCTGAACTCTGGAAGACCTTTGGAGTAACGGCTGGCATTGGGGTGATCGCCAATCGAAGGGTGTCTAGCCACGACCAGTAGAGGTCTCGTGACCAGTCGCTCGACGGAAGTGAAGTGAAGTAGCTCCTAGTGCTCTCGCGTTTTGACTTGTAGGGTTGCCATCCCTTTGGATTGACCAGCTTGGGGTTCGCATCGAGAATCTGTGCCGCCCGACTGCTCCCCAAAATTGCCATAAAGTCGAGAGGGTTCGGGAACGGTCGTTGTGAAGGATCGATCACCTGAGCCGCCATGTAACCGTCGGGAAGTCCTCGCTGGCCCATGAAACGCATTTGCACGTCTGCAGCGACCGTCGCTTCGTTGACCATCGTGCCATACATAGGAGGGCGAGCGGCAGCGGCGTTCTTGGCGAGCGCTAGAAGCGTATTGTCATCCGCAAGGCCTGAATGTGCATTCCCACCAGGGTAGGTCTTCGCCAAAACTTCTCGCCACTCTTTCGGCGTGAGTCGGTTCGATAGCCCGGCGTAAAGCGAGGTGAAGTCGTAGATCTTGTTCCACTGAGCTTCAGCACCCGAGTCTTTCAGGTTTAACGCCATGAGCGAGGCCATGCGGATTTGCTCAGGCAATGGTCTGATCACATTGTGATCTCGCTTGGCAACAGAAATCGGGATCAGTCCGAGCCACATCATCGTCGAGAAGTAGCGCTTGAGATCGGCAGACTTCGTGTAGTGGCCGCGAACGATGAACTGTGAGTAGTCCAGCTTGTAGGGGAATATCCGACTGTCCTGGAATCCCTGATGACCCTTGATCAGGTCAAGCTCACCTTGAACCATCTGCTCGATTTCACTCGATACTTTGGTGGACTTTCCGAGGAGGCGATTCGCGACTTCAAAATACGCGAGGTTTTTGGTAGCAGCGCTGCTGAGCGTCGTGCTCTTAGACCGGCCAACTTCCTTAGCCGATTCCTGTGACATAGCCGAGATCAGAGTTTCAAGATCCTTCAGGCACTTCGTTTCTTCGATCGTACGCAGTGTCGAGTCGAAGAAGATGTGATAGATCTGCAGAACATTGTCAGCGGTCAGGAGCGAAGGTAGGGCAAGGTAGTCGTTGGTGCCGTAGGCTGAGTGCAGGTC
>JBBRHU010000350.1:0-3940 GCA_038222255.1 Fimbriimonadales bacterium
ACGGCACCGAGGCAGACAACAACCGCACTCGCCACCGGACAAACCGCAAAGACGAGGTTCATCCGGTTCAGCAAGACGACACCAGAGGTCACCATCGTCGCCGCATGGATCAAAGCTGAGACCGGAGTCGGGCCAGCCATGGCGTCTGGCAACCAAAGGTAAAGCGGAAACTGAGCTGACTTGCCGCATGCGCCGATAAACAGGAGCAAGGCGATTGCCGTCGCGAGTCCGGGATTGCCGACCAGAGCCTTTGATAGCGCGGGGAGCACGACGTCGTAACTTAGCAGTCGAGCTGTGCCGCCACCGAACCCTTCGCGAACCATCACGCACACGATGAGGAACATTCCAAGTGTGAGCGCCCAGTCACCGATTCGGTTGACGATGAACGCCTTGTTAGCGGCTTTAGCGTTGGCGTGGTCTTTGTACCAGAAGCCAATGAGAAGATAGGAGCAGAGTCCAACTCCTTCCCATCCAATAAAGAGGAGGACAAGGTTATTCCCCAGCACCAGGATCAACATCGCGGCGATAAACAGGTTCAGGTAGGTGAAGAACCGTGTGTAATCCTTGTCTTCCGCCATGTATGCAGTGGCGTAAATGTGAATCAGCGCGCCAATGCCAGTGATGATCAACACCATCGACATTGAGAGGGGGTCCACAAGCCACTCGAATGGAACGGAGAAGCCGAGTATATCGATCCAGTTGGGGCCAGTGACGATGAGCGATCGAACCTTAGGGTCAATCCCCATCAACTGGAACGTCAACATCAGACCGACGAGGAAGCTCAACACGATGGGCGCAACGGCAAGCGCTCCCATGAGCTTTTTGCCTTTGACTTCGCCGACGGACTTCAAGACCATTCCGCCGAAGAGCGCCTGAACCAGGAATCCCACAATCGGGAGCCCAAGCACCAGCCATATCAGAGAAAACTTTGAACTGTCCATCAGCCTTTCAGAAGATTCAACTCATCGACATCGATGTTGATACGGAGTCTGTATATCGCCATGATGATGCCGAGCCCAACCGCGACCTCTGCTGCGGCGACGGCCATCACGAAGATCACCATCATCTGCCCCGCCATCATTTGGTTCTGTGCCACAGCAACGTCTTGCGGCAGCTTTACAAATTGATATCGAGCAAAGGCGACGAAGGTGAGATTGACGGCATTGAGCATTAGCTCAATGCACATGAAAATGACAATCGGGTTTCGACGGACGACCACGCCGACAACGCCGGTGGTGAACATGAACAACCCGAGTCCGAGATAAGCGGCGAGAGGAACTCCGTTCATCGAATTAGATTCTCCTCTTCGCGAGTACGATCGACCCGACGATTCCAATCAGGAGCAAGACGCTGACCGCTTCAAACGGAAAGACGTAGTTGGTAAACAAGGTTCGACCGATTGCCTGTGGAGAGCCGAAGTTCTCCTGCGCGGTCGGAGTCGTGAGCTTCATGGTAACCGGGAGCAGCTGGCTTCCGACGAGCGCAAAGAGTGCGACTCCGAGCCCGAGCCCTACGGGTCGCTTCCAGTCACGCTTCTCTTCCAGCAAGCTCTTTGATCCCAAGTTCAACAACATGATCACGAAGAGGAAGAGCACCATGATCGCGCCGGTATAGACGACGACCTGGGTGACTCCCAACATCTCTGCGTTCAGTGTGAAGTACAGCACGGCGAGAACGAAGAAGTTCACCACGAGGCAAAGTGCGCTTCGAATAGCGTTGTTGAAAGCAACAACACCGATTGAAGCGAGCACTGCCAAACCTGCGGCGGCAGCAAACACGAGCATATTGGGCCCGAGCGCTAGTCCGGTTTCAGCACCATTCACTGGCATTATGTCTCAGGCCGTTAGGCCACGGCCTCCTCTGCAGGCTGGGGTTTCGGTATGTCCACAAGGGTGACTTGTCGACTCTCCAGCGTTTCAGAAGCCTTCGTTGCCTTCGAATACTGGCGGTAAAGAATGTAAAGAAGTGCGGCGGCGAACGCAAACGCGAGCCAACCACCGACTGGTCCGTAGACCTCCGAAGCAACGATCCAAATTCCGACGACGATCAGGTTTGCAACGCCAGTCGGCAACAGCGCTTTCCAGCCGAGGTTCATGAGCTGGTCGTACCGTAGTCGCGGCATACTCGCTCGTAGCCAGATGTAGCTGCCCATGAACATTCCCATTTTGACAAGTAGCCAGAGCGGGCCAAGGATCGAGTTCCCGTTGAGCACATCGAATAAACGCCAGATGTCTCCGGTCGAAGGATAGCTCTCGGCGAGGATCTTAAAGTTCACCGGAATTGCGTGCCAACCACCGAGGAAGACCACAGCAGCAATCGCGCTGTAGGTGAGCATGTTTACATACTCGCCCATCATGAAGAGCACCCATTTCTTGGTGGAGTATTCCGTGTTGTAGCCTGAAACGAGCTCGTTTTCGCACTCTGGAAGGTCGAACGGGGACCGGTTGGTCTCTGCAACCATACAGATGATGAAGATGATAAAGGCTACGAAACCATACGGCGTCAGTATGTTCCAGTTCTCAATCCCACGGAACAGACCCCAGATGGCGTCGTGCTGATTTGCGACCACATCGGTCAGCTTGAGCGATCCCGTCGCCATGACGATGGCGGCAAGCGCCATGCTCATCGCAAGCTCATAGCTGATTAACTGGGCCGAACTTCGCAGGCCACCGAGAAGCGAATACTTATTGTTCGAAGAGTAACCGGCGAGGACCACGCCATAAACACCAAGCGAGCTGACCGCCAAGATGTAGAGCACACCAATATTGACATCGGCTATCGGTGTAAGAGCTGGAAAAGGCCCCCAGGGAATGGTCGCGCTGAGGGCGAAGGCCGGAAAGACAAAGACTGCCGGTGCGATCACGTAGAGAAGCTTGTCGATCCCATCGGGAATGATGTCCTCTTTGGTGAAGGCCTTGATGCCGTCCGCAAGAACCTGTGGTAGCCCAAAGAGCTTTATCTTTTTGCCCTTTAAAGCCTCTGGCACCCACTTGTATCGGTGCCTTAGGGTTATGGTCCCGACGCGGTTTGGACCGAGCCGATCTTGCATCCACCCAAGTAGCCTTCTCTCCAGCCAAATAACGACTGGCAAGCAACAAAAGAGGACAGCGATGACAATCAACGCTCTAATGAGCGCTTGCCAGACAGGATGTAATGCGAGGAACCAGTCCGTCATGAATCCAACTTGAATCGTACCTGACAGCTGGCTTCAGAAACCCTTTTACGTTTGTCCAACCCAGGACGGTTCCGCAATCTCTCGCCATCTCTTTCGCAGAACTGAGACAAGGTCGGGAGCGAGTGCCCCCTTCGTGGCGGCAGCCACATTTCCCTGGATTCTTGCCGGGTTTGCCGTTCCGACGATGGCAACATGAACATCCTGAGCAAGCGTAAATCGAAGTGCGGTTTCCAGCGGATCTTCGCCCAAGTCAAATCCCAACTGCATCATTCGGAGCCAATAAGGATGCCCATAGGTATCGACCGGTTCGGCCTCGTGGACCCACACCGCATTCCCGATTGGACGCTTTGCGATCACGCCGATGTTCGCCTTCCTCGCAGCTGGCAACGTCAGGTCGATGCTTTGCTGGTCGAAGATGTTGCAGCTCGTCTGCAACGTATCAAAAACACCAAGTTCAAGCGCAAACTCGGCTGAGTCTCGGTCACCGCTGTAGCCAATGTATCGAGTCTTTCCTTCTCTTCTTGCTTGCTGGATCACTTCGATAACCTCGCCAGCTCTTAGATGCTCAACTGAACAGCTGTGAAGTTGAAGGAGGTCAACCCGATCGGTGTTCAGCCGTTCTAGACTGCGGTCGATTGAGGCGCGCAACATCTCTGGGTCCCAATCTTCGCCGGGCAGCCCAGATGTGTGGCCGACTTTTGTGAAGAGGTAGTAGTCATCTCGGCGATGACTCACCGCCTTCCCAATCTTCTCCTCGCTATCGAC
>JBBRHU010000351.1:0-3929 GCA_038222255.1 Fimbriimonadales bacterium
CGATGGTCCGTCCACGATCGGGTGGCTTCTGCTTCTCAGACGGAGAATTTGCTGCCATGCTCATCGATGCCAAAGACCTTCTCGAGGCAGGAGCAGATGGCCTGGTGTTTGGGATTTCAAACATGGACGGCACCCTCGACCTTGAGCGCATGAAGCAGATTGTCGAGGTCTGCGGTGAGAAGGATTCGATTTGCCACCGTGCTTTTGACGTGACTCCTAATGCGTTCGAAGCGATGGAATCTCTCATCGAAATCGGCGTGACTCGTATTTTGACGAGTGGACAAAAGCCTGGAGTCCCCGAAGGCGCTGTCCTCATTAAGTCTCTTATCGATGAGGCGAAAGGTCGAATCGAGATCATGCCCGGCTGTGGAATCACGCCGGACAACGCTCACGCCATGATCGAGGCGACCGGCTCACACCTAATTCACCTCAGCCTCTTCGGCGACCGTCCTGACACTTCTTCGCAACACCACCGCGGAATCACCTTCAACCGGCAGTCACTTGTGCCCGAAATGGGATACGACGTTGTAGATGAGGGTCGCCTTTCGGCTATGGTTAGTGGGTTTATGGGTTAGTAGGTTCGTAAGTTTGTGGGTCAGAGGGGTTCGATTGCGTGTCAGCGTAAAGGCATTGGGAAGCCGGATACCCATAAATGCTTGACCACGACACCAACCGCGAACTCACCAACGCAAGAACCCAAAAAACGCATAGACCCACTAGCCATGGTAACCTGCCGCCATGACGACACTTCTCGCCGCAATGTTTTTAGCCGGACAAGGTTCCGGCCTCGAATTTGTTCCTACGGGGATCACCGCAAAGCTCGGTGGCTACCGCCCGCTCCGAGCTGTCCTTACCGACGGCACTTCCTATCTCGTATTTGGCTCCAAGAAATTCAAGATTTCGCTCAGCGAACCTGAGGGCGGCGACTCCGTTCTCAAGATTGACTCCAAGGGCGACGGCCACCTTCTACCCGCGAAGTCCTGGAAGGCTCGAAAGCAAGGCACGTCAACGATGATGATGGGCGCGGTTGAGGTTGAAATCGAAGGCAAGCTCGCGACCGTCTCGCTTTATAAGTTCGACAAGAATGATCCTCAGCGAGCCGCTCTTAAGGACACCATTCTCTACTACCCCGACTTCGGCTTTTCTGGAAAGCTAAGCTACGGCAGTGAGAAGCTGACGACCACCTTCTCAGGTTTCCCCGACCCAACCAACTTCGTCTTTATCGATCGAAATGGCAATGGCAAGAGCGATGGTCGTGCCGAAAGCTTCAGCATGGGCCAGCCGTTCAACATCGGCGGGACTACTTACGAGTTCAACATCTCCGGAAGCTCGGTGAAGGTTATGAAGTCTGCAAAGACTGTCGAAGAAATCCCTCTTCCGCCTGATCTCACCGTCGGCAAGATGGTTCCTGCCTTCGAAGCAGAAAGCCTCGACGGAACCAAGATCAGCTTCCCGAGCAGCTATAAGGGCAAGGTCGTTTTGATCGACGTCTGGGCAACCTGGTGCGGACCGTGCATCGCCGAGCTCCCGAACCTCCTCAAGGGATACGAGAAATATCACAGCCAGGGCGTAGAAGTCCTCGGCATCAGCCTCGACCAGGCAAACATGGCGGACAAAGTGAAGAAGTTCACGGTTGACCGAAACATGGCTTGGCAGCACGTTTACGAAGGCAAGTACTGGGACATCAAGATTGGCAAGCAATACGGCGTCCAAGCGATCCCATTCTGCCTACTTGTTGACGGCGACAGCGGCAAGATCCTCGCAACCGTAAACGAGCTCCGTGGCGAAGCGCTGGACAAGACGCTCAGCCGAGTGCTCGCAGCGCGACGATAAGTGGGTGTGTGGGTTGACTAACCCGGACTGAACCTCATTGCCTCAAGATTGGCGTCGCCAATCTTGAGGCGGGATAATCGGTAATTCGGATGCGAATTCGGCCGAAACATATTCCGAAAACGGCTGAACGTTCCAAGCGAGCCGGGCAAGAATCTTGGGAACGTTTCGATTTGCCTTCGTTGCCATGCTGTGCAGTGCATTCGTGACGGCCGCCCGGTCGTGATCGAACAGCACCTTTAAGTAATCGGCAGGGTGTGCCGCGCTTATCCCCCATCGCTCCAGCGCGGCTGGCTTGAAGTCCTTGATATTGAAAGTCACGATCGTTTGACTCTGTGAGTGGATCGCGGCCGCGAGGACGTGGCGATCCTTTGGATGGTTCTGGCAGTGGGCAACGATATGCTCAAATCCGCTGACCATTGCTTCTGGAAAGAATCCCATCGCGGCGACGATTCGAGAATCCGCCAGGTCAGCATCCCAACCGAGCTTGCCGATCCAAGTTCTTCGAGTTTCTTGCCAAATCGACTCAGACCATTTCGGCATCAAAAGTCTAGGCGCCTCAGATAGTCGAAGGAAGAGATCTGCAACCGCCGCTTCTGCTAGTACGGATGCATCAAGAACGACCAGAAAATCAGCCGGCATTGATGACTACTCGTCTTCCGCCCGGGTGAGATCAACGTAGCGATCGTAAAGTCCCGCAGCCACCAACTCCTCCGTCATCTTGTCAAGAGCGGCCTTTCGAACGATGCTCCGGTTGCGCTGATACGTCACCAGGTCCTTGAAGAAAACTCGCCGATGAGTTCCGACGCGGTGGAATGGGAGCTCGTTTTGGTCGAGCAGCTTGACGAAGAACTGCCTTGACATCCCAAGGAAGTTCGCCGCCGCCTGAGTGGTGAACGCCTCGTCTTCGTGCATGAGGAATACGGCTTGCTTCTGGTTCATCGCCTCAACGACGGATAAGAACAGGTCGTTCAAAGCCTTCGGGATTTCTACGACGTCTCCACCTGGAGTCAGGAGCACCGGGCGAACTTCCCCCCGAAGCATTCGTTCAAGCCCGACTCGCTCCTCAGGCGCGATATCGGAGGGGCCGACTCGATTTTCTGAAATGGTGCTCATCTCTCTATTATGACGCCTAACCGCTATAACTGCAACTGGGTGGGTTATTGGGTTTGTGGGGCGTGGGTCGGAGACTCCTTCGATGAGATCGCCATGAGTAGCCAGATATCAATACCCATTCTCCGCTCGCCCTATCAACCCAACAACTCACCGAACCCAACCCCCCGCTGGTACCCTTAAGGTATGGCTGAGCTAGTGGCGGAAGAATACGCCGTTCTTAATACAAACCTGGGGCGAATTGTCGTCCGGTTCTTCCCGGAGAAGGCACCCAAGCACGTCGAGAGCTTCAAGTCGCTCGTCGCGAAGGGCTTTTTCGACGGGACGAAGTTCCACCGCGTCATCCCTGGATTCATGATCCAAGGTGGAGACCCGAACAGCAAGGGAGACGACCGTTCAATCCATGGCACCGGCGGCCCTGGATACAAGGTCCCAGCAGAATTCAACGACATCAAGCACACCCGAGGGATCTTGAGTGCGGCTCGGTCGCAAGATCCAAACTCGGCCGGAAGCCAGTTTTTCTTGATGGTTGCGAACTCCACACACCTGGATGGACAGTATTCCGTCTTCGGTGAGGTGATTGAAGGCATGGATGTGGTCGACAAGATCGTCGCACTAAAGCGCGATGGCCGAGATAATCCGTTGCCAGGAAACCCAGCCATCATCGAATCAGCAACACTTGTTGCCTCTACCGACATCAAATAAGCAGTTATGACTCGATTCCTTACACTCCTCACAATTTCTGCCGCCGTCATGGTGGCTCCCCTTGCCTTCGCTGGCCAAGGCGACGGTCCCAAGAAGGGCGAAGAAGTCGCGGTTATTGAAACCAACCAAGGCAAGATCGTGCTGCAGTTCTTCCCGAAGAAGGCCCCTGGCCACGTCAAGAACTTCATCACGCTCGCGAACAAGGGCTTCTCCAACGGCACCAAGTTCCACCGCGTCATTCCCGGCTTTATGATCCAAGGCGGAGACCCCAACAGCAAGAG
>JBBRHU010000352.1:0-3897 GCA_038222255.1 Fimbriimonadales bacterium
TTCTTTGTCCTCGGCATTGTGAGTGCCCTAGCGAAGACACAGAGTGCCTTCGACCCCTTTTCAAAGCGCTACGAAGCTGACCACTTCCTCGCTGGAACAGCGATGCAGCTGAGCGGTGAATATGATGACCTTCGATCCCTCGAACTCGTTCATGAGATTCGACGAGCAAATGTGAACGACCAGCACGGAATGGCAGTACTTGCCTGCTACCTGAACTGGCGCGACGGACGACGCTGGGAACTCTTTGCGATCGCCGATGGTGGTCCCAAGGCGGACGCAGCAGCGCTGCAAGCTGAAGTTTGGGCTCGACAAGCTGCCCTCATGATGATCATCAAGCCTCGCACAGTGGAGGTCGTCTTCCGAACTTCGAAGACTGCTGCCAGCCCAAGCGACGCCGTAGATGTGACCGCAAGCAGCGAGCTCGTCATTCGAAAGGGCACGAACTCCGAGGTGCTACGATTTGATGGCCGTAACCTTCAGTTCGGAACGAGCCATTTCGACATCTTTGAAGTTGAGTCGATCTACGTCGCGAAAGGTAACGCTGGAGTCGTTGTCGAGAGCCCGACACTCATCGCTCGTCTAGGAGATTTCCTGAGTAAGGACGACCAGAATTGGATCACCACTTGGCTCATCGACCGACTTCAAGAATCCCGAGAAGCCGCCGCCTAGGCTTCCCGAACCGCCCGAAACATTGAGCGAACCTGCCCCATCTTCTGCTCAAACGCTCCAAAATCAATGGCCCCCTCGGCGAGCTTCCGAAGCTCCTCGTCGATGAGGGGCCAAACTCGTTCTTCTGGGTGGGCGCGGGCTAACTCGAGAGCGTGGGCGAGATGTTCTAGGCAGGACTGCCTCAGATGCATCGATTCGATTTCCGCTAACCGAACCACGCATTGTGCATATCCCTTCTCCTGGGTGGTTCCCTCAAACACGGAGCGCAGGGAGTCAATCTCGGCTCCCGTTGTCCAATTGAACCATCGGAAAATCCACACGACGCTCAGAAACAGTGCTAATCCCATGGTCTCGAAGAGCACCTTCGGCGAACTCGGGTATCCGATCACCACAAAAAACGCGGGAATGATCGCCAGCAAGCTGAGCATAACGAGCCCAGAGAGTCGAATGTCGCGCCGCAGGTAAAGCGCGGACCAGCGAAAAGACGCCGCGAATGTTCCTTTCGGCCCTACCCCGCAGGAGCGGGTGAGAACCTGCTTTCGCAGCCAGGGATCGACCGAACTCATTCGGATCAAATGAGATTTACTGAGAGCCATTTTTGTCTATCGTACACAATAGGAGTTGTGCACGCTTTTCGTGTCCTTGAGTTCCAGAGCATTCTCGAACGTCTGGCAGGTTTCTGCGAGACGGGGATCGGTGCTACCTGGGCTCTCGACTTAAAGCCTGCCTTTGACCTGCCATCCGTTGCCCGTCTCCAGGGCGAAACGGCTGATGCTGACGAGGTCTACAACAAACTCTCTCCACCAGGATTCCAAGGCGTACAAGACGACCGAGGTGAACTGAAGCGGGCTTCTAAAGGTGGTGTGCTTGACGGTCGGGAGTTGTATCGCACAGGTTGCGCACTGCGGACCGGCAGAGCTTGGAAGCAACTCCTTGGTGGCCAGAGTGACGTCTTTCCGCACCTTGCTCCGCGAGCGGATGCAATCACGGAAGACCGAAAGCTTGAGGAGAAAATTCTCGATGCCGTTCAATCTGACGGCTCCATTCCAGATAGCGCAAGCACGCGACTTGCAGAACTAAGGGCAAAGAAGAAGCAGACTGGGATTCGCATCCAGGAGAGGCTGCAGCAATATCTGTCGGGCAAAACTCGCGACCTTCTGAGCGACCCGATTTTTACCGTTCGTGATGGGCGCTATGTGCTTCCGCTGAAGGCAGAAAACCGAGGGAAAATACGTGGCATCGTCCACGATACGAGCGCTTCTGGCCAGACCATCTACTTAGAGCCAGAGGATGTGCTTCAGCTAGGCAACTCGCTTCGAGAAACTCAGGGTGCCGAGCGCACGGAGGAGAATCGTATCCTCGGAGAATTGTCGAAATACGTCGGGAGCAACTACGAAATGCTTGTTGCTAACCTCGACATTCTCGCCGAACTGGACCTGATTTTCGCGAAGGCGAAACTCGGTCACTCCATGAAAGGTGTATTGCCGAAGTTGATCGGCACTGCCTCAATCAAAGTTGACGGAGGCCGACACCCTCTGCTCGACCCAGACAAGGTTGTGCCTCTGGATCTTTCGTTGGCAACGAAAGCAAATGTCTTGATCACGGGTCCAAACACCGGTGGGAAGACCGTCGCGATCAAGGCGATTGGGCTTTTTGTCTTGATGGCTCAGTGCGGCATGATGGTCCCGGCGCGCGAGGTCGAACTCGGACCGTTCACGCAAGTTTGGGCCGACATCGGAGATGAGCAGAGTCTGCAGCAATCGCTGTCAACGTTTAGCGGCCACATTAAGAACATCGCCGAAGCTCTGAAATGGGCTAAGCCCGGCGCTCTCGCGCTGTTCGACGAATTAGGCGCAGGCACTGACCCCGCGGAGGGTGCCGCTCTTGCTGCCGCAATACTCAAGACGCTGGATAGTCGGGGAGTCGCAATTCTTGCCAGCACCCACTACGGAGAGTTGAAAGCCTTCGCGCTCAAGAATGAATCGTTCGTCAATGCGGCGATGGAATTTGACGGGAAAACTCTGCGACCGACTTACCGGCTTCTCATGGGAGCAATCGGAGCGAGCCACGCGCTCAAAATTGCAGAGCGATACGGCATCAAGACCGAGGTAGTCGAGGAGGCGAAGGTCAATCTTGGCGACCAACACCTTGAGCTTGCGGACATGATGCAACGGCTCGAGACCGCGCAAAAACTCGCCCGAGTTGCACAGAGCGAGGCAGACCGACGCGCCGATGAAATTCGGGTGACAGAGCAGCGACTCGCCAAAAAGCTCAAAGAGGCAGAGGACAGCGCGAAGCGGGCCAACGAGCGAGCAAGCGAGGCGATCGAGTCGGGACTTCGCGAACTTCGCCTGGAAGCGGCGGACATTTTTGAGCAGCTGAAGAAAGCACCCCAGAGCCCGACGGCAAATGCGAACGTCCGAGAAAAACTTGCCCTGGTACAAGAGAAAGGCAACCGGCTCGCGCGCAATTTCAAGCAGCCTCCTCGCCATTCTGAGAAGCCTGCGCCACGACTCATTCTTGGTGATAGCGTGAGGATGAGCGGGTTAGCTCAGACCGGAATAGTCATGGCTGTGGAAGGCAAAGATGTAACGGTTCAGATGGGTGCGATGCGAATGACGGTTCTCGCACACAGGCTTGAGAAAGTGGTGGCACCGATGAGGGAGGCGAGGCAGAATAAGCTTTCGTTCCAGAAGTCCCTCCACACTTCCACCGAACTCCATCTTCGACACATGCGAGCAGAGGAAGCGATTCAAGAACTCGATAAATTTATCGACGACGCAGTTCTCGCCGGCCACAGTCAAGTTCGAATTGTCCACGGCAAGGGAGAGGGCGTGCTGAGAAAGATCACCCAAGAGACTCTCAAAAAGCATGCGCACGTTCGCGATCACCGAGATGGCGAAGCCACTGAAGGTGGCCAAGGTGTAACGATTGCGGTGCTGAAATGACGCCGGACACTCTCGCCGCACACGCTAAGGTGGCGCGTGGGAACGCCTATTGCCCCTACAGCGGCTACGCCGTTGGATGTGCAATTGAAAGTCAAAGTGGTGAAGTTTTTGTCGGTTGCAACATCGAGAACATTTCTTACGGGTTAACCATCTGCGCGGAACGGGCGGCAATTTCCCAGATGGTCTCTCACGGCCAACGTGAGATATTGAAGGTCTTGGTTCTGACTCGTGATGGTGGAACTCCATGCGGAATGTGCCTCCAAACGATCGCAGAGTTCGC
>JBBRHU010000353.1:0-3889 GCA_038222255.1 Fimbriimonadales bacterium
TCAGGACAAAGAAGCCATCGTCCAGATGACTAGATTCGTGCTTGCTTACTCCATCGGGTTGCCAGAGATTTCTGTGATCCAGGTTTTGGCGGGAAGTCTAAGAGGGATTGGCGACACCAAGAGTCCGATGGTGATTTCGGGTCTCCAAATCTTCCTCCACATCCTATTGAATTTCCTCTTGATCTTTCCGAAGCACAAGATCTTTGGGATCACGATTCCAGGCGCAGATTTGGGGTTGACCGGGGCGGGCCTCGCCCTTTCCTTTAGCGCTTGGGCAGCTGCGATTGGCTACTCTTTATACATCTCCAAAACACCGCTCGGACCGGTCATTAGCTTCAATCTACCGCAACGAGAATGGACGAAACGGATTCTGAAGATCGCTGTGCCGGCATGTGCAATGGCCTGCCTGCGGGTCTTTTCTCTCACCGCGTTCACGCTTGTGCTCAAGAGCGTCGCTGGCGGGTCTGCGGCAATAGGCGCAATGGGGACTGCATTCGCACTGGAGTCGGTCATGTTCATGCCTGCGTTCGGGCTGAGCACCTCTGCCGCAGCGCTGGTAGGACAATCCCTTGGAATGAAGCGTCCGGATCGTGCAGAACGACTCGCGTGGACGGCAAGCCACCACGCCGCACTTGTGACTGTCGCACTCTGCGGTCCTGTGTTCTTCTTCGCACCCGGGATAGCGCATATCATGCTCGAAGGGAAGGACGCAATCATTGGAGAAGTGACGATGCTCCTCCGCTGGCTGTGTGCGACGGAAATCTTCTTCGCCTACGCGATGGTACTCATCGGTGCGATGCAAGGTGCTGGAGAAACCAGAGGACCGCTTTGGATTTCGATCATCTGCCTTTGGGGAATGCGTGTCCCTCTCGCCTGGCTGCTTGCAACCCAACTCGGTTTTGGAACAACGGGAGCCTGGATCGCGATGTCGGTGACTCAAGGCATACAGGGCGTTATGGCGATGGTGCTCTTCAAGATGGGTCGTTGGAAGACTCAAAAGGTTTAGTGCGCGTAGAATAGCGCATGGCAACCCATAACCATGAGTACCCAGTCGTCGTGAACTGGAACGGCGGGCGCGATGGCGTCGGAAGCGTAACCCCGCAGGCGAGCGGCACCGAGATCGACCTGCGTGTCCCGACCGAATTTCAAGGCCCTGGTGGAGCTACCAACCCAGAGGAACTCCTCACAAGTGCGATTGCTGCTTGCTACTCGATCACCTTTGGAATTATCGCGGCGAACAGAAAGTTGCCCGTGACAACCCTCCACGTTGAGGCAACCGGAACCGTTGAGCAAAGCGGTGCGGCCTTTACCTACAAGACGATTGTGATTCGCCCGCAGATCACGGTTGGCAGCGATTCAACAGATGCCCAGATCGACGCAGTTACCGATATGGCAGTGAAGGCCGATCACTACTGTATCGTCACGAATGCGGTTCGCGGAAAGGTCGACGTTTCCGTTGAACCAACCGTCGTTCGAGGCTGAATTTCAGCTTAGCGTGAAGGACGCACGGGGGTATCTTTAGGCGTCCTTGACTGAACTTCAACTTAGAGCGGAAATGTGCGACTTCGGTCGACGGTTATGGCAGCGAGGGCTGGTCGGTGCGGCGGAAGGCAACTTGAGCGCCAGGCTCTCTCCACATCGATTGCTTTGCACTCCCACGGGGATGAGCAAGGGCCACATGCGGCCGGCCGATCTCATCATCATTGACCTGAACGGCACCCCCATCGACGGTGGACTGCCGAGCAGCGAGATCAAGCTACATCTTCGCTGCTACCGCAAGCGCCAAGACTGCATGGCAGTGATTCACGCCCACCCGCTCACCGCGACAGCCTTTGCACTCGCGGGCGAAGACATCCCAGACGACCTCCTGCCCGAAGCCGCGTACGTCCTTGGTTCGGTCGCAACTGCGCCGTTCGGCATGCCTGGAACCGACGAAGTCGCGGACCGAATTGAACCACTCCTTCAAGATCACAAGGCTTTCTTGATGGAACACCATGGCGCGGTGACGATGGGATCCAGCCTTGAAGATGCGTTCAACCGAATGGAAACTCTTGAACGGGTCGCCAAGATGATTTTGATCGCAAAGCTCCTCGGGGAGCCCAAGCCGATGCCGGAGTACGCCTACCGACGCATGATCGAAGTTGCCCTGAACGGTAACCTGTAGGCATACATGGGAAAGTGGAGAGGACACAACAGTCGGGGCGCGCCCGAGCCAGAGCCGATCGACCAGAAAAGGGCGGGATTTCTTGCTGGTGCCCGACGTGGCATCGCTCTCCGCATCAATCCCATGCTGCAGGAAGGGCCAGAGGGAATCTCAAGAGCGGCAGCTTATGCCGAGAAGGAAGCAGACAAGTTTGTCCAGAAAATTGATAACGACGCAATTGAGCGTCGGCTTCGTGGCGAAGCACTTCCGTTCAAGGCTTGTCGCAAAGGTTGCTCAGATTGTTGCGGTCACCGCATCATCGTGAGCCCCGTCGAAGCGATTGCAATCTACCGCCATATCGAATCAACTTGGAATCCTGCCGAAAAGGCTGCTTTGAAAAAGCGAGCGAAAGAGTACGTCAAGACCTTCAAAAGTCTTCAAGGAAAGGCTCCAGACTGGACGCCGATCATGTGCCCGCTAAACGTCGCCGGCTCCTGTACCGTGTACTCGGCCCGGCCAATCAGTTGTCGGCTTCACCACTCCTTCGACCTGGAACTCTGCCGCAAGGGTTTACGAGGAGAATATGACGGCCCAATGCCTCAATACACCGACTTGCTCGTGCTAGGAAACGCGGTGACTGCCGGCCTCGAAGATGCCCAGACGGCGATCATGAAGGAAGACTATCGCGTTCTCCTTGGGCTAGCGATATCTGCGTTCATGGACAACCCGGGCCTTGTCGATAAATGGCTCGCTGGAGAGACTCAACTCGAGATTGCTCGAGATGATGCCCTCGTCCGACGTGCTCAACGCGCTAATATGCTTCCGACCAAATAAGGTCGTGATATTTTGGTCGAAGCTGACTGATCTTCAGGTTGTTAGCGGTGGGGTGTACTCGGTTGCCAAGCAAGATCGCGAAGAACTTGCGCTCGGGGTCCATCCACATACAGGTGCCAGTGAACCCGGTGTGGCCGAAAGATAAGGCCCCAAACTTGCTTCCAGCAGAAGATCCTTCCGGCGACTTCGTATCCCAGCCCAATCCTCGAGTGCTCTTCTCCTCCTGTCGCCTAGTGAAAAGTGCAAAGGTTTCTTTTCCGAAGAGGGGGGTTCCCCCCGAGACTAGCACCTTGGCAAACTTCACCAGGTCTTCCAATGTGGAATAGAGCCCAGCGTGGCCAGCGATCCCTCCGAGCACCGTTGCGGACGGGTCGTGGACTTCACCTTTGATCCAATACTGGCCATCTGGCGAAGGGTGAGCTGCCTTGATTTCGGCTAGGCGAACGTCACCTAGTCGCCGACGCCTCAGGGCTTCTCGCCATGGCTCTACCGGCTCGGTCGGAACTGCATCGGGGTGCATCAGGCCTGGGTTATAACCGGTCTTCGACATGCCTAGGGGAGCGAAGACTCGCTCGTGCACGACTTGCTCAAACGGCTTATTGCTGATCGTTTCGATTAGCTTTGCCATTGTGATCATGCTTAGATCGCTATAGATCGACTTCGAGCCGGTGGGGTAAGTCAGCTTTTCGCGACAGACTGCATCCCAGACTTGACCAGGCTCAGTCAACTTTTGGTGGTAAGGCCGAAAGGCGATCAATCCAGAATCGTGGACCATTAGATTCCGAACAGTGACGTGTCCCTTGTTCTGCTGTCCAAATGCTGGCAGAATATCGGCGATCGGCATGTTCATATTGAGGAGCCCATCATCGTGGAGCAACATTGCTGCCGAGGTCGTGGCGACAACCTTTGAAA
>JBBRHU010000354.1:0-3865 GCA_038222255.1 Fimbriimonadales bacterium
CACACGACGAACTTCTTGCCAAGGAAGGCGGCATCTATAGGAAGCTGGTCAATATGCAGATGGAAGTCAATAAACTTCGCGAAAACTTCATTGAGGAAGAGTAGTTCCAGCTTTTGGCGATAGCAATCTGAGCCATTCAGAGCGCCAAATACGCCGCTTCACCCTAAAACGGTTTACTATTCGCCGAGGGGTAACTATTCATCGATACTTGGAGTGGAAAGGAGTGTCCTCCGCAAGGAAGCCGGTATGAATACACATTCCCAACGAATTTACGATCAGGTTTTTCGACATCCGATGACGCATAACCTGCAATGGCGGGATGTTCGAGTGCTTTTCAGCTCGCTCGGTGAGATTGAAGAGGAGCCAAACGGAAGTCTCAAGGTGACAATTGCGGGCCACACCGCAGTTTTCCAGTCCGCCTCAAAGAAAGATGCGGCGACCGCGGAGCAGGTGATCCAGATTCGGCACATTCTTCAAGATGCGAAGGAACGAAGCCCAGGTATCACAGGTCCCCATCTCCTGGTCGTGATTGACCACAAGCAGGCTCGAATCTATCGAACAGAACTGAAAGGTACCGTGCCTGAGACGGTTAAGCCAGAAGACAACCTAGGCCACAAGGGTCATGTCCACAGTGCACATGACTACTCAGACCATATCGAAAAGCCAAATCAGGAGGCCTATTTCGAAGCCGTTTGCAAGAGTTTGGAGACTGCCGAAAAGGTGCTCATCTTTGGCTCGGGCAAAGGATCCAGCAACACGATGGATCAGTTTACGCTTTGGCTCAGAGCGCACCACCCGAAGGTAGCTGACTGCATCTTCATGTCAGTGGTGGTCGATGAAAGCCACCTAACCGAAGGAGCACTTCTGGCCAAAGCTCGGGACATCTATGGTGGTGGGCTAGCCGGGAGCGCGAAGTGATTCCGCCGTATCGGCACACGACTCACTAGCCTTGATTCACTCGAATTTAGCTGCTTTGCCTACAGTTGGCTAGGCTACAGCAACCAGGTGGGGTTACACTACTCCACCAGCAATGCAGAAGACCACGCACCACACGACAGACTTATTTTTTCGAGTCGGCCTCATCATTAAGGGTGTCGATTCGATCTTTGAAGTGGTAGGTGGAGTGTTGCTGATGATGCCGATGAAGATCGCGAGATTCCTCGCGGTGCTGTCGCACCACGAGGTTTATCGGCACCATGATGTACTGGCCGGAAAGATTGACCATCTGTCCGATAGCATTCTCACTCACTCATCGGTAGGAGAGGCCATCTACTTAATGGTCCATGGATTCGCCAAGGTGGTTCTCATCTACGCGATCTTCCGTGACCAAAAGTGGGGTTACAAGGGGCTGATCGTCGTGCTTTCGCTGTTCGCAACGATCGAAATCGTTCGCGCGTTTACTGCGCACGAGATCATGACGGGCGTGTTGAGCCTGTTCGATATCTTCATGATCTATCTGATCTTGAAGGAATATCGCGTCCGGTTTGGTCCCCGACTCGCCGTCAACTAGTTGGCGGGGGACCAAAACTTGCGATTCCTGAGTTTGGCGTCTACCTGGATTCGCGCAATGGCGCAGTTGCCCCGCCCTTTTGCATTGGCAACACTCTGGACGGTCCAGATGTCTCGCAGGTTATCTCCATCAATAACAGTGCAACTGTAGTCACCCCAAGCTCCCCCTTCAGTCGCCGCCACACCTTCGCCAAACTTGATAATCTCTCGAACCTTGCCAGGAGGGTCTGATGAGAACCGGTAAGCAAAGCGGGCGCTGATGAACATGTCGGGTCCGGTTTCTTGAAAACCGATGACCGCATCTCCAGTGGCATTTACTCCGATGGTGGTTTCGATGTAGCTGTTCTTGTCGTCGGCGATGAGACCGCTTTGTGCAAACTTTCCGTCAAGGTCGACTTCGTGCCACTGCACTCCTGAACGGCCCTGGACGTTTACGGCTTGGGAGAACCAGAGACGACCATTTTGCAAAACGACGTTCTTCGGATTGCGGTCTCCGGATGCCGTTTGAGCCGTGACTCCCTTCATCGGTGAGTTCGGAGGAAAGCCAAAGTATTTAATGCGGTGTGGCTTCTTGACGATCGAGGCAACAACCGGTGTGCCATCTGGGCTCGCCGTCACCTGACTGATGATAATCTGCTGGTCGGTGAGTTTTAGAAAGTAGAGCTCGTCGGTCTTGTCTTGGGTCGCGACTGGCTGGCCGAGGCTGCCGGGGAAGTGGTAGACCTTCGCGGGCTTGCCGGACATCAAGTCCGTCATTTTCATCACGAACGTTTGCTCCGTTCCGCCCGGGAACGAATAGCCCACCCACGTCTTGCTATAGCCGATCCCACCTCCATCGACGCCATTCGGAGCGGGCACAGGGTAGGTGTTCCAAGCACCTGTCGGATCAGAGGTCTCCGACACCGAGATGTTCACCGGCTTCTTTTTCTCTTTGTCCCACGGGTTCCAAACGTCAAATCCAAAGACGCGGTTGTTCGAGTCAAAAAATAACTTGGGGTCAATTCCGCTATTGAACTCGGCCTGAGGGACGCCTTGAACAAACTTTCCGCCCTTGTCATACACGATGAAGCCGCTGTTTGTGCCGTGCAGCACATAACCGCCACCGACGGCAATTTGTGGGTCAACCTGCCGGTTTCCGTCCATCGAGCCGTCAAAGACGAGGAAGCCATCCATGTTTCGGGGGTTGCCCCCTTGCTTCCGCTCCTTTGCCGTTCCTTTCTTGTTAAACGTTTCATTGCGGATCGGGGCAATGACTTCGGTTCGGGAGGGCTTGATCGGAAGTGTCTGTTCAGGGCCAGTTGAGAATTGCTGGCTTAGGCTGAGTGAGATGAGTTGGAATAGCATCAGAACACCAGGTTTGATCGTCAGCCTACCCCTTGAACTGGTTTAGCTTCACCTAGTCGGGGCAGACTGAACGACTCGCTTTCCTAGCTTGTGTACAATAGCGGATTGAGGCGACTCGCAGCAGGGTCGCCAGGAGCAAGCCCAGGGAACCAGACCGCGAGATCGTTCTTTCTCTGTGCAGAATCCGGTTCGGTGATGATCGCATCTCCGTCGATGTAGATGATCGTCATGACTTCGCGCGTCGTTGTCTGAGATGCATTGCCTGGTGCACCATGGATCGTCCAACCGTTATGGAACGTGACGTCGCCAGCTTTCATGTCGCCCACGTTCACCACTTCGAACCCATTCGCTTTGATAAGGTCCTCAAGCGCAGCATCAGACTCATCTGAGATATTGAGCGGGCCTTGATAGCCGATGGTTTGCGAACCTCGGGCGAAGTTGAGCGTCCCCATTTCGGCAGTGACGTCAACGAGAGGCATCCAAAGCGTAACGCACTTCACGCCATCGAGGGGCCAATACTGCTGGTCTTGGTGCCAAGGGGTTAGACCACCACCCGGCTCTTTGTAAAGCGCCTGATCGTGATAAAGCCTCACGCTATTTACACCCATGAGCTTCGCGGCGACCTCAGCAAACCGTCGAGCGAGCGTGTAAGGCTTTACGGTTTCAAACTTGTCCCACAGGTTTCCGAACTGGATGAACGCCTTCCCATAGGTGTCTCGTTCTTCAAGCGGCTTGTATCCTTTGGCAAATTCTGTCGTCGCGGCCGTGATGATCTCCCGGTAAACGGCGACTTCCTCGGGCGAGGCGAGGCCTCTAAGCAACGCATACCCTTCTGTTTGGAAGTGCTGGATGTCTTCCATTGACAAGTCGTAGGGCGATTCGAGGGGAGGAAGCTCGTGAGTGGCCGACATGTCTCTATTCTGGCCCCTTTTCTTCCGTCTGAGAAGGTTCGATTCTCAACAGTTTTTCAATCTGATCCCACCCGGGGGCGAGACCCTTGTAGCTGCGGATT
>JBBRHU010000355.1:0-3844 GCA_038222255.1 Fimbriimonadales bacterium
CGACTGCTCTCCAGGAAGTTGTGGCAAATGCGATGTCTCCGATGGAATATGGCCTACAGGCCATCGAGCAACGCCTTAAGCCGAACGAAGACGAGTTCTGGTTAGAGGCAGTGAACCACCTAGCCGAAGCTGCGTCCGAGATGGAACTTGACAGGTACCTCTTCAGACTCGCGCCGCTCTATCCCGGAACGACTGACGTAGTCGCTGCGGTCAAAGCGCTCCGCAAGCAAGTTCTGGCGATTCGACGCCAACGAAAGCAAGGCGCCGACCCAGACATGCCCGAGTTCTGACGATCCCCCGTCGCGACAGTTCGTCCCAAAATGACGGGGGCAGAGATCAGCATTTTCGGCGCTTTCCTGGACGAAAAACTTCGCACAAGCGGCTGGGTGCTCTCCCGCGCTACAGATTTCTTTATGACCAAAACGGCTCGAGAACTGAGCCAGGCGATTGTCAACTCGTTTCCCTCTCGCCCGCCCGTTGGCCCACCGAACAATTGGATCTCGCAGCTTCTGCCCGAAGAAATGCAAGACCTCCTTTCCGAAGTCTTGACTGATGAGCGCATTGCTAATCTTTCCGAGGAGTTCGTTGCCGACGCAGTTGAAAAGCTTAAAACGAAGCGAGAAGATAGAAAGCGTCGCTCAGAACTTGAGGGATCTACCGGTTTAGATGATAAGGCTAAGATTTTTGAGCAGTTGAAAGAGCGCAAAGGAATCAAGGATGAAACATCACCTGAAGATGATCTGTTCTGAGGCACATAACACTTGCGCGGCTATTCGAGCAAAAAACTTGCAAACGGCACATTTTCCCCTTGGGAATACAGAAAACCTGTGTTAGAGTGAACTTGGCGTTGGACTCAGGGTTTACCCATGGGTTATTGCCAAAGACAACATGGTGTTAGGTACGCGTCACAAAGAATTGTGGGCTCAGGATCGTCGGGAAGGGGAGAGCCCGACCGAGATCAAGACTGTGTGCCCCGCCCTGAACCTACTCTCTGCACGAACTGTCTCAAAATCTGCGAAATCCGTGCCGATGTCGGGCCACGGTCTCTCTGAAGACTACGACCCAGCCGATGGCCAAGCAGATGTTGAAGGACTTCACCTGGGCGATGCAGTCCGGATGTGGCTGAAGCGCATCGGGAGAATTCCACTTCTTAACCACGAGCAAGAGTGTGGCCTTGCTCGGCACGCCCGTAGCGGATGCCGCGATTGTAAACAAGTTTTGATTGAGGCGAACCTACGACTTGTCGTTAGCATTGCTAAACGCTTCGTTGGCCGAGGGTTGTCGATGCAGGATCTGATCCAAGAGGGCAACATGGGCCTGATCCGCGCGGTGGAAAAATATGATCCCGATCGAGGATTT
The DNA here is from genome assembly GCA_038222255.1 of Fimbriimonadales bacterium. Taxonomy (GTDB): domain Bacteria; phylum Armatimonadota; class Fimbriimonadia; order Fimbriimonadales; family Fimbriimonadaceae; genus Fimbriimonas. The sequence continues at coordinate 1,360 of JBBRHU010000355.1, forward strand.
CGCTTTAGCACCTACGCAACTTGGTGGGTTAGACAGGCGATTTCCCGAGCGATCAGTGATCACGGTCGAACGATTCGGATACCGGTACACACCCTAGAGGCTGTGAACCGAATGATGAAAGCGACTGGCCACCTGCAACAACAGCTCGGAAGGGAAGTTACCGCAACCGAAATTGGTCGGACGCTAAATCTTTCGGTCGAGAAGGTTGAGGACTACCATCGCGCAATCTGCGAACCGCTTTCACTCGATTCCCCAGTCGGTGAGAGTGAAGATTCTTCTTTGAGCGAATTCGTGGTCGACCGCCAGGTCGAGACTCCTGCGGATGCGGCCGTGAGGGCGATTATGCGGAAGAAGATCGACGAAGTCCTTTCAACGCTCGCAGATCGTGAGCGCGAGGTCATCGTGATGAGGTACGGACTACTTGATGGACAACCACGAACTCTTGAGGAAGTTGCGAAAGCGTTCCAAGTCACTCGTGAGCGTATTCGCCAAATCGAGCAGAAGGCGATAAAGAAGTTGAAGCATCCATCACGCGCCACAACACTGCGCGAATTAATCGCGTAGTACAGTAATAATGGCTCAAGCCAACGTCGCCCTGCGAGATGACTCGGGGGCGCCCTTCTCTCTCATCGATGAATGCGCTGACCATGCGGTGCTACTCGTGTTCGTCCGACATCTGGGTTGCATTTTCTGTAAGCAGCAAGTTCATCTCCTGAGCGAGATCAGCGACCCACGGCTCATGTTTGTCTCGCACGGCGATCTCGCCGCGGTAACTGAGTTCAAGCGGATGTTTGCTCCGAACCAACGGTTTGTCTCAGATCCCGAGATGGAACTCTATGTCAAATTCGGATTGAAGAAAGGTGGGATTGGCCAAATGCTAAGCCCTCGTGTGTTGCTCAGGGGCCTTTCCGCCAGTGGGCAAGGAATGAGGCAGAGCAAGCCCATGCAGGACCCTTGGGTGCTCGGAGGGTGGGTTTATATAAAGCCGGGGGGCGAGGCGACGGTTGTTCACCTGGCGACAGACGCCGGCGAAATCTTGAGCAAAGCCGAGGCCGTTCAGTTGCTCGCTACGGGAGAATGAAGCCAGAGTCCATTGGAAAGATGAGCCACGGCTTCGGAATCTTCTTGCCGTCCATTAAGTCCTCGATCAGAAATGGAGTTCCGTCTGCGTAGCGCACGTCTGCACCTAGCTCCTGATTAATGAGCACAGTGGCCGCGACGTCATAGAGCATCTCGCCGCGCCCGATGATCCCCCGTAGCTTTCGACTTGCGACCCAAACTCCTTCAAGCACCACTGAGCCAATTGTGCGAGGATTGCCCTGGAGTTCCGCGCGTCGCTTCCACAGGGAACTCGCAATTGAAATCAAATCGTTCGGCTGAACTTTCCCGACTGGCACTGGCTCAACCCTTTCAGAGTTTAGGTAAACGCCTTCGCCAAGTTTCGAGAGGTAGAGCTCGTTAAGGTCTGGCAAAAAAACGGCGGCGTGGGTCAGCACGTTATCTTTCGCGTGAGCGATGCTCACAGCCCAAAGCGGACTGCCAAAACGAAAATTGGAGGTGCCGTCGATTGGATCGACAATCCAGAGGCCAGCTGGTCCTTCAGCTTCTCTTCCGAACTCTTCTCCCCAGCAGGTGGTGTTCGGAATGATGATGGGCAACTGTTCGCGAAGGTAGGTCTCCACCGCACGGTCCGCATTCGTGACGAGAGAGCCATCGGGTTTGACCTCCACCTGGAGTTCATTTCGAACACTCTGCGCAATGAAGCCGGCGTGGCGAGCGGCAACCGCAAGCTGTTCGAGAACTGGGGGAAAAGACTCCATCTGACTCAGTTTATGCCCTTGGGCCTTGAATCTTCTCCAAGGCCCGGGTATAACATTCTCTGTCCTTGCGGGAGTAGCTCAGTGGTAGAGCATCTCGTTGCCAACGAGAGGGTCGCGAGTTCGAATCTCGTCTCCCGCTCCAAAGACTATTCAACGGCAGTTGTAAAGACCGCCTTGATGACCTCTTCTGGAGTGGTCCACCCAGCAAGCACCTTAGCCTTACCATCTTCGATCATGGTTCGGTATCCCTGCCTTCGGGCAACCTCAATCAACTGCGGATAGCTCAGCCTGTCAGCAATGCCAGCTCTGAAGTCCGGCGTGCCCATGATGAGCTCGTAGACTCCAAGGCGACCCTTGTAGCCCGTACCGCGGCAGTCTCCACATCCGGCACCCTTTGCAAACTTGCCAGCAGCAAGATCTTGCTCTGTGATGTTATTTGCGTTGATCTCATCCTCGGCGGGAGGGTTCGGCTGTCGGCACTTCGGACAGTTCTATCGATTCTATCGCTGTGCAAGGATGCCAACCATAACACCAGAGATCAGATACGGTTCTGCGCCCATATCCATCATTCGGCCGATCGTTTCGATGGAGTTGTTGGTGTGAATGGTCGAAAGTACAAGGTGACCAGTCAGCCCCGCCTGAATGCCGATCGCGAGGGATTCAGG
>JBBRHU010000356.1:0-3842 GCA_038222255.1 Fimbriimonadales bacterium
TATGACGACCGGCTCCGATTTGGGGCGCTCAACGCCGACTTTAGCGAACTCGCCCATGTCGCGTTCGAGAAGGAAATAAAAAGAAAGGTCCGCTGGCCGGAGGATGTCTTTGAATGGACGATCTCACCCTCGCTCGGAAAGGGAATCAAACCGGGGCCTTATTACAACGCTTGGATGACGTTCCGAGCGAAAACCTTGACCCAATTTGCTCAGGAGGTTCGCCACGAAATTCGCACGGTCAACCCAAAGGCGCAGCTCGGAGTCTACGCGGGGTCGTGGTATGGGGAGTATCCGAATCTGGGGAACAACTGGGCGTCGCCAGCTCAAAATGGGGGCTTCTGGTTTCTGACGCCGGAGTATCGGAAGTCTGGGATGGCACCAAGCATCGACTTTCTCGTCACGGGTTGCTACTATCCGGTAGCCACGATTCACGAAGCGATGGGGCGCGGAGCAAATATCGGGGCGACGGTCGAGGCAGCCGGCATGTTGACGAATCGGCTCGTCCGAGATGAAACGTGGTGCTACGCAGGCATCGCTCTCAGTGACTTCAAAGACAACCCTCGCGGCCTGATGAATGTGCTCCAGGCAGCGGTCGGGTCGGAACAAGGAGTGATGGTGTTTGACCTCTCGCACGACATCGAGCCGATGTGGAAGGTGTTCAAGCAGGCATTTTCAATTCCACGAAAGCCCCCGCACATGGCGCCTGAGGTGCTTGCCGCCGTTCGAGCCCGCCGAGCGATCTGGGACGCAATGGGTCTCAAAGAACCACCGCTGCCAATCACAGTGGGTTCTTCGGGTACCGGTCAGTGAGATCTAGCTTTTTCTCCCGGCTCTTCCGCCGAACACCCCGTGGAAACGGGAGCTGTCCGCAGCTCGAATCTTGGCTCGCTGAAGAGACAAAATCAGCTGAGCGCATGAGCGTTTCATCCGCTTACTCCTACTCTGAGGGTGGAGTCTCGGGGAATGCGGGCAGAGATCGCCTTCGCGCGCTCCAACAGATTCGGTCCTTTATAGAGTCGAACCCCCCGATCTCCTCGGCTGACTTGAGAAGGTCGCTCGAAAAGCTCATCAAGCAGGGTGGAAATCCTGACGAGGATCCGATGAATGTTCAACTCGGCACTTACCGCGAGTGCCTTAAGCTGATTTAAGCGAAAGTTTTCAGTTCAAATAACTTCCAAATGTTCGTTGTGCTTAATGAGTTGTCAACGAGGATGAACTCATGAACACGATGCTAGCCTTATTTGCACTTGCTGGTTTGCAACAGCCGTCGGCCGCTGACCATTGGAACCTCGTCTCCAATGCTGGCCTTGAGAAAGCGGATGCAACTGGCAAGTTACCTGTCGGATTTTCACTCTCTGGTGTCGCGAAATGGTGGCAGGGTGGATACGTCGACGAGATCACGACCGCCGCCATACGACTCGATTCTCAATCCACGAATGGATCAGCCGAGGGGACTGCTTCAACCATGATCAGGGGCATTGACCAGTCGAAAGGGAAATGGGTTCGATTCACGGTCCGAGGCCTCTGCGAGGATCAGTTTGCCCTCGCGGGCAACGAGCTCGCGCTTCAAATGGACTTCTATGCTGAGGGCGGAAAGAAGTTTATGGAGACCGCCAAGCGCCTGATTTGGAAGCAGGTCGAAACCGATCGTAAGCAGTTCGCGATCAACGGCGACTATGGCAAGAAAGGCGCCTCCGTCTGGCGCACTTACGAGTTCGAGGAGCTGTTGCCCTTTAAGGAAGTCGACAGCGTGAAAGTATCTGTCGTGATGAAAGGCGGCAATGCCAAAAGCGCGAAGGATACGAACTTCTTTGTCGATGACTTCTCCGTCGAGCAGCGGACGGCCTCATCGCGCGGCCTCGTCGACCCGGCTACCCGGAAGCAAATTGCACCCGAAGTCGCCGTTTCGACCAGTGGGATGATCGCACTCGGCGGGCGATGGTACTACCGCCCGAACGTTGGAGAGAATCTGCAACTTGAAAACGGCAAGCTCACGGGAACGTTGACCGTTGGACAGGCAAATTCTGATCGATTGTTCTACAAAACTGACCGACTCTACGCGATCTTCAAAGGCACGATGAGCGCGTTCCTGTTGCCTGGGCACATGGATGAAAACCGAAACGTCGTTCAGTCGGCGCAATATGTGGAAGATAACCTCAGGCTGCAGTTCAATGGCGGCGCCACGATGCGCGTGCTATCTCGAAACATTCCGAACCATCCGACGGCAAAGTTCCCGGACAGATACGGCACACAGGGCTATAACCCGTCGTACATTAAGGCTCAGCAAAACACCTACACCATTCCTGTTGAACCGCAGAGCAATCCGAACGCGATTGTTATGACGGCGGCAAATGCCAATGGCGGACTGAACATGGGACCGATTGGGTTCGCCGTCAACGGAGTCCAATTCTTCAATCCGTACGACGCGGGGCTCACCGAGGCAGTCAGCATCATGGACCGTTGCTGTGGCCATCCTGCTCCAGACTACGCCTATCACTATCACAAGTATCCGATCTGCGTGAACACGCCGTTTGTTGATCGTGGCGATGAACACTCTACGGTGCTAGGCTTTGCCATTGACGGATTTCCGCTCTATGGCCCTTACGAACGAGACGGGGTAATGGCGCGAGATGACAAGCAACATCCGCTGGACGGATTCAACGGACACACGGATTCTTCTCGCGGATATCACTATCATGTGACGCCCGGCAAGTTCCCCTATCTGATCGGCGGGTATCGCGGAACGGCGAGTCGGCGGCGGTAGCGGTCAGTATCAACGGGTGGTGGACGCGATGCTCAACCACCCCGTCATCCGTCGCCGGCAGCCGCTTGTCCCTGGTTGAAAATTGAGCTTGACGCATAATGTGTTGTACGAAACGCTCTGTTTCACCGGAAGACACTCATGACGAAGCTTGTATTGCGCTGGATCCTTCTCGCGGTTTCGGTCTTAGCTGCTTCCTCGATCACCAAGGCGCTCAATCTCGGATTCGAAGTTGACGCGAGCACTGGGGCGGGACTCGTCAAGCTGTTGATCGGCGTCCTTGTCCTAAGCTTTCTCAACGCCACGCTTGGCAACCTTCTGAAGCTCATTACGCTTCCTCTCACCTGTTTGACCCTTGGGTTCTTTAGCCTCGTCGTGAATGCGACCGTCCTGTGGGGAGCGGCGCAACTGAATCTCGGGTTCAAAATAACCGATACAGGAATGAAGGGTTTCATGGCGGCCTTTGCCGCGAGCATTTTGATCTCCTTCATCAACGGTGTTCTGGGAGTGTTCCTGCCAGACGAGAAAGATGGTTAGGAGTTATCGACTTCGAAGGCTACTTAAGCGGTCCTCTTCTTTGCGAAAGGGACTCGCGGTCTTTGTGCTGTCCCAGCTTTCGCTCCTCTTCGGCGTCATCCTAGGGTATCGACAGATCCTCATACCCATCATGCGTGGGGCGACAAACGCGACAGAAACCGCATTGTCTGGATTTGTGCCGAAGACAAACATGGATGTCGCGATCCATTTTGTCGCGCTCGTCCTCCTTGCCTCCGGCCTCTACCTCTCGTTCGTTTCCATCCGGCTCGTTATGAATTCGATCTTGACGACGCTGAACCCTGGCCTTACAACTGGTCGTGTCGACGTTTATTTCCAGCGAGAGCAGCTTTCTAACGGCCCACGTGTTGCATCCCTCGGAGGCGGAACTGGCCTTAGCACTCTGCTGCGAGGCATCAAACAACACACGAGCAACATCACCGCAATTGTGACCGTGACCGATGATGGTGGAAGTAGCGGACGCTTGACTCAAGACAAGCAGATGAAGCCGCCGGGCGATATTCGGAACTGCATGGTCGCGCTTGCA
>JBBRHU010000357.1:0-3819 GCA_038222255.1 Fimbriimonadales bacterium
ATCTCGTTCGTCCCGGGAGTGTATTGGACAAAGCTCACGATCGGTCCGCGAGTCGGTGTCGTATCGCTAAACCGGCTCAGGTCGGTTGGGTTGGTCGGGTCGTCCGCCGTTGGGCCGTCCGCGAACTTATAGAGCACGTAGGGAAAGCTCGCGTTGGGGTTAAGCGTGTTGAACTCGATAAAGTGCGTCGGAGAGCCAGAAACTCGCCCGTTGGGGTTAGTGTTGTTCAGGGCCGGGAGAGGAGCTAGGTTCGGCAATGGATTCGGGTCGGTGGTAGCACGAAGTGCAACGACATAGATGTAGCTCGTCGCCGGATCATTGTCGCCAGTTGTGTTGATCTTTCCAGAGACTCGCATCCGGACCGTGATCTTTGTGAACTGACCTTGAGCCGTTGCCGGGTATCGGGCGCAGCCAAGGACGGAAAATGCGATCACACCGAGCAACCAGACCTTCGCTTTCATTAGATCGCTCCAGTGGAGGAATAGAGGATGCGGTGGCACGCTTCGCAGGTGACAATGCGATCATCCTTGAGGTGCTCAATTGACCGTGTTGGCAGGTTTGTGCCGCATCCCGCACACTGAGTTCCTTTATAGACTCCGCACATTCCCACTCCGTGCGACCGGGCACGGATTCCCTCATAGCGAGCCAGGAGTGATTTTTCAACAAGCTTTTCGGCGTCTGGTCGCGCCTTGAGGAGCTTGGCGTAGTCGGCCTCCAGTTCTGCTTTTTTAGCGAGGGCGCTCTTTCTTCGCTCTGCGAACGTCTTCTTGGCGTCAGCGATCTTTGCTTCGATAGCCTTCGCCGCTGCCTGTGCGGGCGGGAGTTCTTCCCAAAGTTCTAGAAGTTTCTCGTCGTTCTTCTCTCGCTGCTTCTTGAGCATGACGATCTCTTTTTCGAACGATTCGATTTCCTTAGGTGAATTAAGGCGACCTCCATAGAGGTCTTTCGTGAGACGCTTGATCTTGTCGTCGTTCCCCTTGTTGATTAATTCGAGGTCGCTGACTTCTGAATGGAGAGCGCGTGCTTTGCCGCCCACGACCTTCTCTTCTTCTTCGAGGGTTGCAAGAAGGGCCATCACGTCTTTTCCAACATCAAGCGATGCGGCTCGGTGCTTAATATCGGCGATGGAGTTATCGATCTGCGCGAGTTTCCACAGACGCATCAGCTCAAGGGAAGCCATGCACTTAGGTTACCGCTTGCGGCCGATGTACATCGCTTCGACTTCATCGAGGCTAAGGAACCGCTGCGCCCAGTGCCCGGCTGTCCCGCCATAGACGTTGTCGACCACGAACCCAGCCTCGGTAAGCAACCGAATCATTTCCGTCGGAATAAAAAGCCGTTCCCAGATCTGGACTTGCTTCGTTCCCTCGGGGAGAGTCCATTCGTCGACGTAGTGCGCCCGCATCGACATCGGGTCAAACCGACCTTCTGAAATCTGTTGGTCGGTCATCTGTCGAATGATCGAGTAGCCGTTCAGCGCAGTCATCACGAAGGGTGCATTCTTGCGAAGGTGCTTGGCGATGCAGGTGAAAATTGCCTTGTCGTGGGTCTCGCCATCTTCGCCACGGTCAAGGAGTCCAACTCCTCCTTCGCAGAGGCAGATCGCGCCGTCGAACTCAGTTTCGAGCCGAAAACTTGTCGCGTCGGCATGTACCCACTCGACTTCAACTTTGGCAATCGCTGCCTTTTGGCGGGCTACGTCGAGCATTCCGGCAGAGATGTCCAGGGCCGTGACCTCGTACCCCCTACGAGCGAGCTCGATGGCGTGCCGCCCCGTCCCACAACCGACGTCCAGAATCCGTGAGCCTTGGGCGAGCGGATAGAGTTTGAGAATGAACTCAACTTCTTGCTTCGTGTGTTGAGTGAAAGGGTTCTCGTCGTAGTGCGCAGCGTGAGCATCAAAGAACTGCGTCCATTCGCGGGAGGCCATTTGTCTATTATGAACCCCCTGAACGGGCTACTCGGGAAGGCTGATCGTCGAACCATGCTCGCGGCTGAGCCGAACGATTTCCGCAGCAAGGTGCTTTGCGAATAGTTCTCGGGTTTCTTTTTCGTTAGCGCCTTTGCCCACATCCTCATAGCTGAAAGGCTTTCCGTAGATCACGGTCATGAGGTGACGGCGCCGCTTGCCTTTGTCTCGCGGCATCACGATATCGGTTCCGACAACGCCAACTGGCAGTACGAGCGCGCCAGTCCGTTTTGCAAGCATCGCTATCCCCCGGTTAACTGGCCCCATTGTGATGCCATCTCCACGAGTTCCTTCAGGAAAGATCAGCAGGGCAGCACCTTGTTCGAGCAGTTGCATCGATTTTCGGACGGCCTCCGTGTCTCCTTCGCCGCGCCGGACGGGGAAAGCGCCTAACGATCGCAAGAGTGGTCCTAGGATGGGCACCTTAAACAGCTCACCTTTCGACATGAACTGAAGCTGGCGCCTGGTTCCACAACCGACAGCGGGCGGGTCGAGGTGCGAGATGTGGAGAGGAGCGACGATGACGGCTCCGGTCCTCGGCAAATTCTCTTCGTTAATCGATCTGAGGCCGCCGTGAGTGCCGATATAGAGCACTTTTACAAGCCAGCGACAGAATACATACCACGTCGAGTTTCTACTGGACATCCGATTGAGAGTATAACCGTCCGCATGGGATGGGTCCGGCAATTGAATACGCAGCAAAAGCTGATCCTCCTGACCGCGTGGCTCGGATGGGTCTTCGACATCTTCGACAGTGCGCTATTCTCATTCGCTAAAGCGCCGATGCTCAAGCAGATGCTGGGCGGTGACGAAGCCTACAAGCTGCTTGGAACGAGCATCGAAGGCAAGATCCAGATGGTATTTCTGATCGGCTGGGCAGTTGGCGGTTTGCTATTTGGACTCTTCGCGGACAAGTTTGGTCGAACGCGTGCGCTTCTGTGGACGATCCTGATCTACGCGACATTCACGGGGCTGACCGCTTTGTGTCAGACCCCCGAGCAGGTCGCTCTCGCTCGCTTCATCTCGGCCCTGGGAATTGGCGGCGAGTGGGCGGCGGGTGCAGCTTTGGTTGCGGAGGTGGTTCCAAACCAGTATCGGGCACGCGCGGCAGTTATCCTGCAGTCGGCAGCGGCGGTGGGGCCGGTTTTAGCGGCGCTCGTCAACCTGTTCGTGGGCACGATTGGTTGGCAGGGCATGTTCGTCATCGGAATCGCACCAGCATTTCTGTGCCTTCTCATTCGCACTCATGTCCGGGAACCAGAATCGACGGAAGAGCCTAACCGGGAATTCTGGCTGCCGATAAAGAAGCTGCTCGGACCTGGACCATGGAGATCTCGTGCGATCATCGCCTGCCTGATCGGGGCGGTCGGGGTTGCGGGTGCGGGAATCTTGCCGTTTTGGATGCCAAATCTTGTGGAGCAAGTCAAAGGCACTCTGCCGAAAGACGAAATTGCAAGCCGGCTCCTCCTCGTGACCATGCTCCAGCACACAGGCACCCTCGCCGGAGTCATCGTCGGGCCGCTCGTTGCCGAACGACTTGGCAGAAAAATGCTGTTCGCTATCTTCTTTGTGGCTGCTCCGCTCAGCATGTTAGCGATGATCGCGGTAGATATGACCTACCTCAAGCTCTGCTTGCTGAGTCCAGTCGTAAGCTTCTTTGCGATCGGCGTCAGTGCTGGGTTCGTCCTGTACTTCCCAGAACTGTTCCCCGCCTCGATCCGCGCAACCGGAGCGGGGCTCGCCTACAATGTGGGCAGAGTGCTTTCAGCACCGATGCCCGCGCTGGTCGGAACGCTCGCAATTTACCTCGGCAAAGGCGTTGGCCCTGCGGTCATGCTCGGGGGGGCAAT
>JBBRHU010000358.1:0-3812 GCA_038222255.1 Fimbriimonadales bacterium
GGGGCAGTCGGCTGAGGCTCAGTGGCTCGAACTATTCGATCGATTCAAGGTTGATGGCTCCTACCCGCGTGTGCTAGAAACATTTGCAAGCTGCCTCTACCGAGCTCACCTGTTTCCACGTGAAACGCACGAATACGACGTCCACGGTCAGCCAAAGCACCGGAGCTTCTATTCAGGCAAGGTGATGAACGGCGTTTCCGTTACAGACAACGGTTTTTGGGACACCTATCGAACGGTCTATCCTTGGTACAACCTCTTCCTCCCCTCTCGTAGCTCGATTGCTATCCAGGGGTGGATCGCTGCCTTGGAAGAAGGTGGCTGGTTCCCGCAGTGGGCGAGCCCTGGCTATCGGGCTTGTATGGTAGGTACGCACATCGATGCGGTGATTGCCGATGCTGTGGTCAAGGGAACACAAGGATTCGACGCCGAGCTTGCGCTGAGAGGAATGCTCAAGCATTCTTCGACCGTCGGTGATGACGACGGTGCGTATGGACGGCTCGGGATTGAGAACTACCTGAGGCTTGGATACGTCGCCGAAGAAACAGTTGAAGGATCGGTTGCTCGGTCGCTCGATTATGCTTACGACGATTTCTGCATTAGCCAGGTATGTACTTCGCTCGGCAAGGCCGAAGAGGCTAAGCGGCTACTCGCATCCGCTCAAAATTATCGGAAGCTGTACGATCCCGAGGTCGGATTCATGAGGGCGCGTCATCTGGACGGCAGCTGGGCGAAGTTCAGTGAGTTCGAATGGGGAGGCCCGTACGTGGAAGGTGGCGCCTGGCAAAGCTCATGGGCGGTTCAACACGACCCTCAGGGGCTCATTGAACTCAACGGTGGATCTGCGGCCTTTGTTGATAAGCTGAAGGCGATGCTCGTGACCGAACCTCGGTTTGAGATTGGGCACTACGGTTTTGAGATCCACGAGATGACTGAGATGGCTCAATCTCACTTCGGTCAATACGCTCATTCAAATCAACCGGTACACCACGCGCTCTATCTGTTTGGTGAAGCCGGCCAGCAAGAAGTGGCGCACCCTTACCTCCATCGAGTCATGCGCGAGTTGTACACCCCAACCCACTTGCCAGGCGATGAGGACAATGGGGAGATGTGTTGCTGGTTCTTGTGGAGCGCCCTCGGACTGTTTCCTCTCTGCCCGGGCAAGCCTGAATATGTTCATGGAGCTCCCGCGCTCGAGTACGCCAAAATCCAACTTGAGACGGGAGCAGAGCTGTTCATCGAATCAGAAGGCTGGGGGCCCAGACAGTCGATTGTAAAAGAGCGGAGCGTGAACGGCAAACCCGTCACGGACTTCCACATTGCCCACGCCGAAGTCGCGCAGGGGCTAACGATACAGACGAAATACTGATTAGTAGAAACCAAAATGGGCGGGCGAGCCGTCTTTGGAGTGAGTAGATATGTCGGAACAGGTGCAGGAACCACAAAACGATAAAGCGCTTCGCCTGGCGAGAGCGGAATACGGTCGCGTTAAGGTCAAGCGCCGAGAGACGACCGACAAGGACGTCCAGAGTGCTCTCGACCTGCGACTCAAACAGCTGGAAGAAGAATTTGGGGATGAACTGAAGAGTGGACCCAAAGTCGTTAACACGCCAAAGTTAACGTTTCCGGAAGATCTGACGCTGCCCGCGGCGGAGATCGCCCGAGAAGCAGACATGCTCGTCGCTAGGTCATTCCACTCTCGAACCAAAGGAGACAAAACGATGGCGGATCGATTGCTCAAAGAGGCATTCACAAAGGCGCCCAATGCACCAAGTGTGCTTGAGGCCCTCGGTGATGACTACCTTGAGAGAAGAATGTACGAACACGCTAGAGAAGTTTTCGAACGAGCAAAGCTACTTGACCCGAAGAGCGCGAACATCGAGCGAAAGTATGGTTTGGCGGTGCTCACCCAATACAACGCTGGATCGATCGATGATCAACTTCGCTTGGGACTAAACGATTCCATGCTTCTGAATGCGAACGACCAGGTGGCGGGCGGAGCGAGCGCGCTCATCCTTTCTGTCTTCCTTCCCGGTCTGGGTCACCTGATTCTCGGTCGAACGGTGACAGGAATTTCCATCCTTGTAGGCTGGCTAGTCAGCCTTATTTGGTTCCTGCTTGACTACAAAGATTTTGCCGCGCTCATTCAGCTTGCGGCAGGTAAGCAGTCACAGCCGAGCCTGGGTGTGCTCATTCCGCTCTTCATCATGGCGATCATTTGGATCGGCACTCTAAAGTCGTTGACTGGACCGATCAAATCGGAGACCAGGCAGAAGGTTGATCGTCCTCGTCCCCCCGTCGATCTTCCGTTTGAATGAAGAATTGTGATTATATTCGCAAATTGGCCTGTTGAAGATTTGGATTGCACCGATAAAAATAGTGGTCGCAAGACCAAAGACGCACCCTACGAATCGTCCAGCAGCGGTCTTGTAGGAGTCCTCCAAAGTAGCGTCTAGAGCGAGCGGAGACGGTTTACCCTGGACTAGTTCTCTGACTCGCTCTGTTGCTTTTTCTTTTTTAGAACGGCGACTTGGCTGACTGCCTTCAGGCCGTGACAGTCGTTTGCGAGCGGTAAGATTTGCTCCACTCGCGAAGGCCTAGAACGGCAAGAACGAGAAAGATCAGGTAGAGAACGGCACAAACATACGCCTTCTGGTAGGCATACAGAGGAACGTAGATCGCATCGGCTACGATCCAAATCCACCAGTTTTCGATCCGCTTTCGATTTAGCAACACCTGAGCGCCGACTGACAGCGAGAAGGTGAGTCCATCCCAAAATGGAACGTTTCCATTATAGTATCGAACTGTCGGCACGACGATCGCAGTAAGCGCCAGGATCGTGCCCACTGCGAGTACACCCTGCCAACGTGTCATACGGCCGACCGACAGGGGAGAGCGGTCAGCTCCACCAAACTTCCACCGTAGCCAGCCTTCGACTTGATAGACCAGAAAGATGACTTGTAGCCCGGCATTTGCGATGTCGTGCAAGCTGTAGTAAAGGAAGATAGCGTAGGCAATCACATTGGCGATGCCTATGGGCCAATTCCACATGTTCTCGACGACGGCGAGGTACACACCGACAACCCCGGTCACAAACCCAACGATCTCATTCCACTCCACAAACCCGGCTGGTATGAAGGAGGTTTTCGTCACCACAGATTGAACGTAACGAGCCACACACGCAACGAGCAACGCACTAACCGCGAGCAGCAACGTGGTGACGAATTGGCGTCGGGACATCAGCTAGAAGATACCAGCCTAAGATTGGCTACTCACGGGGTTCTCCAGATCCGACGGCTGCCACCGATGGCTCTACCATCGTGGGGCGTGCCAGGTCCTTTTTGTCCTTCGTGAACCGACGGATCAGGTCGTCGAACAACGTGTAGACGGTTGGAACTACGAAGAGGGTGAGCATCGTGGAGGTCGCCAGCCCACCGATAACAGCGGTTGCCAGCGGAACGTACATCTCTGATCCGCTTCCAAGCCCAAGCGCTAAGGGAAGCATTCCCAGAATCGCGGCTAGGGTCGTCATCAAGATCGGTCGAAGTCGAGTTGGTCCAGCCTCAAAGATTGCTTCGTCGCGGGGGATCCCTTTCGCTCTGAGCTGGTTCGTGTAGTCGACCAACAGAATTCCGTTTTTCACCACGATTCCGATCAACATGAGCAAGCCGATAAAAGCGGTCAAGCTGAAGGCTCGGTTGGTAAGGAACAGTGCGAGGACAAGCCCAATTGCGCAGAGCGGAACGGACGTCAAAACGACGAGCGGGTAGATGAAAGATTCGAACTGAGCCGCGAGCAACATGTAGATCAAGGCG